>JBFJWR010000145.1:0-7246 GCA_041623535.1 Pseudomonadales bacterium | reverse complement strand
TTCCGCCACCTATACCGCTGCCACCAGGCTGGGTTTCACAATCAATGTGAATTGCCTGAGCCTGGCCGGAGCAATTGCCTGTGCGGTACCTGTGACCGTGAGATGGAGCGCGAAAGGGTACTGAAGCGATTGGCTACTTGCTGAGCGCTGAACGAGGCAAATTTAATTACGTTGGTGTTGGGAAAGACGGGATGGTCGCAGGGCGGCCGACTTGGCAGGGGCATTTTCCTAAATCTCCGCCGCCATCCATGGCGGCTCCGAAGGCGGGCAGCGCTCTCTTGGTACATCCATGTACCGTTCGCGCTGACGCCCGGCAAATGCGCCTGCCAAGACGACCTTGCGTAGCTCTTCTGCTAAATGAATACTGATCGAATCAGTACCCTTTCGCGCTCCATCTCACGGTCACAGGTACCGCACAGGCAATTGCTCCGGCCAGGCTCAGGCAATTCACATTGATTGTGAAACCCAGCCTGGTGGCAGCGGTATAGGTGGCGGAAATTCCGGAGAGCGCAGTGCCCTGCACCGCGATGTCGAGTGACAGCAGTGCGGTTGGAAATGCGGTGCCAAAAACGACGACCGCCGAGGTGCCAAAGGCTGCCGTGGTTGCCTGACCCCACTTGATGATCATCCCGTTGTCCAACTGGGTCGAACCGTTGGGTGACGTGAAGCGCGAGCCCGGAGTGGTTTTTTCAAAGGATGAGCCGTCCAGCCGGTTGGTGTCATCGTCCATGCCCGCCGCCTGCAACGAACTGACCGCCAGGCCAAAGCAGCAGGCAGTGGCAAGGCGGCAAAGTGCTTTTCCATTCATCGTCATCATACTCCGCACTTGGTATAGACCTGGATGCGCACCAGGCTGCCGGCGGGTGGCTGCAACTCGTAGCCACCGGCCGAATCGTCGACGAACGCCAGACCATAGACGGTCCAGGTGGTCGCAGTTTCCGCCGCAGTATCATGGAATACGGCGAAGCCCTTCATGTTTTTCGGATCACTGTAGGTGCCGCCCCCGCCCGCCGGGTTATCGGTGGCAATAATCGAAGCAATGCTGCCGTGTATTTCCGGCGTGCCGTTCGGACAACTGGGCTTGTTCACGGTGCCGCCCTGGTTCACGACACCGGCGAAGTGAATGATGCTGTTGCTGAGAAACATGTCGCCCGTGCCATCGCCATTGAGATCCAGCAGCGGGTCATTTTTGATCAGCGTGATATTGGCTTCATTCAGAGTGGTTTCCTGATCGGGATCCAGCAGGAACGTGTTGTTGTTGGAATCGACAAAGCGCGCCATTTCCACCTCTCCGGCGCCCGCAGTGGAACCGTCGGCTGAAATGCTGCCCACGTTGGTTAGCATGGAGGTATCGAGATTCTGGGTGACACCGGTGTTCCATGCCTTGCTGCCGTCCGCACGGATGTACGGATCGCCGGTCGGGTTATTGCTGACGGTCATTTCCAGGTTCAGGGTCGGCGAGGAGGCCGGTGCCGCATTCGCCGCTGCGATGGCCGTAGCGGGGTCATCGAAAGTGACACTGATAAACGTCTGGTTGGTCGGCATGGTGGTGCCCGGGTCGGCATTCTGCGCCGCCCGGCGCATGGTCTGCAGCAGATCGTAGCGGTCTTCATAGGGTGCCGGGATCGGACCCATGGTCACCGTGCCTTCGACGATGGTGCCATTGAGCACAATATCGGTTTCGATTGGCATGCCAAAATTGGGTTCGGTTTCCGGGAAACCGCAGATCGGCAGGTAGCTGACCACACCCGCCGTGCCGTCGGACGGGCAGTCGGTGTTATTGCGCAGCCACAGGGTGCCGGTCTGGTTGCTGACCAGCGCAGCGGTGTTCTCGGATGCGATTTTCGCCCGCACGGCGAGGGCTACCTGCGCGGCGTATTTGCCGGCGTTCTCGGCGGCGATCTGCGTCCTGACCTCGGTAATGATGTAGGACGCAATGGCGAGTATGCCCAGAAAGGCACCGGCCCAGACCAACGCATCGAGGACCAGCAGTCCTTTCTGATTGCGCGGTCTGGAGCCGGTCATTGCATCTCCGTCTTATTGGACGTAACGGAAAATCACGTCAACCGGCGGGCTGGTGGTGCACGCGGTGGTGAGTGAAGACGCGTCGGTTGCGGTCGCCGAGGCGGCCTTCACGGTGGTGGTATCCACCAGGATTTCATAGAACGCGGGTGCCATGCCGGGCAGCATACCGGTGCAGGCTTCCTTGCTGACATTGGCCACGGTCATCTCGAAACCATTGTTGGTTCCGCCAGCGATATTCTGCGATGCGATGGTCACCGTGCCACCTTCCGGCGAGATAATGGTGGTGCCACTGACCCAGGACGGCGGTACACACTGGGAGTTCAGCATGATGGTGGTCGAGATGGTGCTCTTGTCGGCATTGCCGTACATCACGTCCACCGAACATTTCTTGATTGCTGCCAGGCCGGTGGCGTAGTTCACGCTGGTTCCGGAACTGGTTACCAGGAACGCCAGGCCGCCAATGATGGCGATGGCGAGGATGATACCGCCGGCCCAGACCAGGATATCGAGAATGGCCAGACCAGCCTGTCGGTGCAGCCCCGGGCGGCCAGTCATGTTGCGGGTTCTATGGTTCGTCATCGTTACAGTCTCCCCTGGAGGTTCAGACGCTGAAATTGGTATACACGGACAGGAACGCCGATGAAATACCGTAAATAAAAAACATCAAGGTCATTATAAAGACAAAACCCATCAATGCACTCAAAGACCCACTGAGCAAAGCCATGCGCTTCAAGGCAAATTCTACCGACTTGTTGCCCATTTTCTCGACTGCTATGTCGAAAGAATCCGACAGGCGGAGGAAATCAGCGATGGTATTGGCCGTATTGTCCTCCAGCAGCCCACAGTCGGCGATGATGGTGTACTGCCCGCTCGACATGCCGTCGTCCATTAATTCCAGGTAGTACCGGGTATAGGCATTGGAAGAGCGCATCAGTTCCGCAATGGCCGGCTTCAGTTCCACCTTGGCTTTCAGCAGCGAAGCCAGCGAGAGCAGGAATGCGGCGCCGGCGATGGTCTTGTAGATGGACCACGGCGGAAAATAATCGAGAAAGGGGCGGAGGCGACCCAGCCCGGGCGTGTCCGGTCGCAGTCGGCCCAGGGACATCACCACCACCACCGTGGTGCCGAAAAAGCCGAGCAGCAATGCCCAGGACCAGTTGATGATGAAGTCACTGATGCCGACCACCGCCTGACCTGCCCAGGGCCATTTGCTGACATCCTGGCCCCGGACGAGGTCGGGAACCAGCGAGACGCCGATCATGGCGATCATGCCCAGCACGAGGAGGATGGCCATCACCGGCATGGCGAGCTGACCTGCCAGCGAGCCGATCATCTGCGCCTTGCTGTCGGCCAGCAACTTGGCCAGTTCGAAGCCTTCCTTGTCTTTTTTCTCCCGGGCGTTGACGTTGATGATGGTCGCCTCGTCGGCAGGCAGCCACTCGGTCAGTACGTCCGCAAGGGAGCGGCCGCTGCGCAACGAGTGCAGCCAGTCCGCGAGCATGAATCCATACATTTCCTGGCGCTGCAGGCGTCTTTCCGCCAGTGCCGCCAGCGTGGTCTCAAACTTGTAGTTGTCGAGGTAGAACTGCAGGGTGTCGTAGAGGTCGGCGCGGTCCGAGGCTTTCATGCGGAACATGCGCCGCGCCAGCCAGAGATTGACCCGCGCCATCGTATCCTGCGAATGACCTCCTGCTGCGGATGCTCCCATGCCCTACCCCTTCGCTGCCTGGGCCGGTGGAATCGGCGGCTCACCATACAACTTGCGAAACTGTGCCTGCGCATCCTCGATCGGGTCGATGGCGCGCCAGTCGAACAGCGTCTTGCCGGCATCGGCCTCGGTTTCATTCAGGTTGCCGGCCATGTACTCGACCAGGAACGGTGAGGTGATGCCCTGCCCGATCTTGAAGACGGCATGACCGATTGCCGGACTGCCGATCACCGGGTGGTTTTTCCACTGTTCTTCCCAGACCTCGAAGGCCTCGGCGTAGCGGCCCTCGGTGAACAGCTTCTTCATGGTCATCGTCGGTCGCACAACCTCCGCCACCACGGTTCGGCCATTGATGCCGAGGTCGCTTTCACACACGGCACAGCCGTTGCCATGTCCAAAAACCCTGAGTTCATCCAACCCCACGTCCCGCATGCGCGCCCGCAACCGGGCATCTTTTGCCTCGACAGAAAACACGAAGGGCAAGCGGCAGTTCTTGCACAGCGTGGGAACCAGGGTCTGGTGGATGATCAGGCTGAAGAATTTCTTGGAGCCGAGAATGCTGCGGGCCACACCGATATCTTCCAGACGCTGCAGGATCGACTGTGCATCCGCAGTGTGTATCGTGGTGCAGCCCTGGTGTCCGGCCAGTACCGACCGGACAAATCCGTCCACTTCCTGCTTGGTGCGCACTTCACCGGTCATCAGCGAGTCATAATCCGAGCGCAAAAGTACCGCGAGCATCTCGGTGAAATCACCATCGGTCACGCTGGTCTGGCGGATGAAATCCACCAGGTATTCCCGCGGATTCTCCAGGCTGACCAGCGAGGCCATGGGACGGACCGCGTGTATGGCTTTCATGAAGCCGAGCATGGACGTGGATTTACCGGACCCGGTGTCGCCGCTGAAGAAGGTGGCGCCACCCTTGGAATTGGCGGCGGAAATGATCATCTCCAGCTGCTCGGGCTCGTAGCCGGCCTTCTCGAGCGGGATCGGTTTCGATTTCTCGGAGTCGCGAACCAGCAGGCGCAGCACCACATCAAAGCCGCTGTCGGCCTGCTTGGACTGCCAGCGGAAGTCGATGATGGTCCCGTCATGCATGGTCACGGAGCCGTTGGCGGCCTGCGGTTTCGAAGGCGTAAACGAGGCGCCGGCGTTCTTGGCCTTGTCCTGCGCATAGCCATACCACGCAGCGCCGAACATGACTTCCGCATCCGAAGTCAGCATGTCGGTATGGTGCTCGCGGAAACCGTTGATGCGAAACAGGATGCGCCCTTTTTTCTTGTTGAACTCGGCATGGATGTCCGATGCCGGGTACTTGCGCATGATGGCCGCCTCAATCAGCTGGCGAAAACGAATCTGCGCTTCGTGAACCTGGCTCTGGTCCAGGTGCACACCCTCGGTCTGCTCCTTCTGACCAATAATGAGATTGAACAGGTGCGTGGTGACCAGGCTGAAATCATGCTCGGTCACCGTGTAGCCTTTTTTCTCAACCTCCCCGATCACCACGAACAGCGCTGCTGAAGGCCACTCGGTGGTAATGATGCGCACCCGTTCGCTTTCCTGCAGAAGCACCGCGCACCGGTGACGAATACTCTCGGGCAGTTCGATGAACATGTCCTGATCGAGATTGGTGTCGTGCGAGAGCACGGCGCGATAATTTCCCAGCTGGTCCTGGGAATTGATCGGGGTCCGGCGGCTTGCAGGAGTGGCCATGTCAGTTGATGGGCTGAAAAATGGAGGGGTTCAGGCCCCGTGGAAACGTAGTGGTCGGTACTTTCACATCCAGAAAGCGGGTTACGCCACCTTTAGATATCTTCGCATGACTGAGCCCGATCTCGATCACTTTCCAGCCCCCCGGCAGGACATCGGCAACACGGGCTTCCAGCGTTTTCTGGTCGTATGCCAGCAGCACATAGCGATCACGTGCGTTGGTGACACTGCCGTAGCTGCCCTTGTACAGGGGAATGATCTCCTGCACGGTGGGCTGCACGTTCTGCAGAAAGGTTTTTGGATCGGGCGCGGTCTTGTCTTCCAGTTCGCGCATGATTTTATCGCGTCGCGCATTCTGGTAATCGTCGATGGTATCGGCGTATGCAGGAAGCGCGCACACCAGTACCAGGGTGGCAGGTAACAGTCGGCGGACCAGTTGCCGCCCTGCCCTTGCATGTTGCATGCGCTCGCTCCGATTATTATTTCCACACATAACGTCCCTCCAGGGTCCAGCCCTTGGGCTCCTGCTCATCGTCGAACTTGACGGACAGGTTCTCGATTGAAAAAAACTCGTCATCCAGTCGTTTCACGGCGTCACTGATCATGAAGTAATGCCTGCCCACCAACTTGAACTCACCGTGCTTGAAGGTGGTGTCCGGTCCGATCAGCTTGGTGCCGTCCGGGCTGGGAATAAACTGCTGGCTGGGCTTGGGCGGCGCCAGTTTGAACTGCAGACCGGCGCTGCTCAATTGTTGCAACTTGCTGCCCTGCGTTCGCAACCAGGCCTGCTCCTGCGGCAGGGAGGCAATCTTCACGCTGCTGATCTCACCACGGTTCGATTCTATGGCCATGGGAAACACCAGCATCGCGGAACGACCGGTGGGTTCGAACTGCAATTCCCCCAGTCCCCGTAGTGCCTCCCACAGGTATGCATTATCGGACAGTCCGTTGTTCACCCATTTGGACTGGCAGCGCGTGAGGTTGCAGTCGATCTCGCTCAGGTACCAGTCGTCCTGCAGTGGGGACAGGCCACCAATGCGCTCCAGCGCCGTCGCCACGAAATGGGATGGCGTCACCGGGCTCAGGGTATCCTCAAACTGCTTGATCATCTGTGAGCGTACGATCGGCAGTTGCGACCGCCACATTTCGATGGATGTGGGTTGTTCCACCGGCTGCAGAAGCGCCTGCTCCTGGTGTTTCTTCCAGATCACGGCAAATATGACCACGACTGCCAGCAGACCGAAAACGCTGCCGGCCAACAGCGCCTGCCTGCGCCGCTGGTGGGCGATGCCGCGCAGACGGACCGGGCTGCGCAGCAGCATGTTTTCCAGCGTGTGGATGGACTGCGGGAAGAACTCGTGACCCGCGCGCAGTTCGCGAAAATGCTGTTCGAAGAATGCCTCGTGACCCACCAGCTTGAAGTCGCCAAGCACGCTGTAGCGGCGCACCAGTGGCACCAGTTCTGCTTCCGGCAGCACCAGGTCGGTGCCGGGCACCAGGCGCCGGTCCTGCACTGCCACCATCCAGAACAGGCCTTCGGGGCCACCCAGCGCCTTCATAGGTTGCACGAGTATGGTGTTGTCTATCTGGCGCGCGATGGTGGCTGCCGCACTGACTGCACCGGGCTTGCGTAGCCCGCTACAGAATCCGACGCCGGGATTCAGCTTCGGCGTGCCGGTGCGGACGCCGATCTTGGTCTGAAAGCGATCCGCGATCTCGTCGATCTGCTGGCGTAGCCTGTCGGTTTCCAGGATGAACCAGTCCATACCGAACACGTACCGGTTGCGACCGATATTGAGTTCC
>JBFJWR010000144.1:0-7321 GCA_041623535.1 Pseudomonadales bacterium | reverse complement strand
CTATCGTTTCCTCGAAGAACTGTTGCAGCATCTGGAGTTTCTTGAAGAAGAGGTCAGGGCGCATTACGAAGTGCCTGGCATCGGTGAGATGGACCAGTTGCTGCAGACCCACTACCAGCTCCGCGCTGATACCCTCGGCGATATCAGTTCCATCAAGCTTAAGTTCCTGTGCGAGGCGCCGTTCGACCTGATCCGTGATCTGCGCGGGGCCGAGCAGGTGCGGCACGGCTTCAGTTCCCTGGAGCGCATGGGCATGGTGTTCAGCCGTACCCGCGAAAAACGCAACAACGATGTTGTTGAAGAGGTGCGTGTCGAAGTACGGCAGCGTTTTACCGTGCGGCTCGTCGTGATTGCCGATATTGCCCAGCGCCAGATGGTATTTCAGTTCCATAATTTCGAGGGCTTCGGTGATCGCACCAAGCGTATCGACCCCAGGGAGATAAACGATGCCTCGTTGGATGAACTGGCCAAGTACATCATGCGCGAGCCGAGCAGTTGGGCGGTGGCCAAGGTGGATGAGTCGACGCGCAAACAGTTACAGAAACGATTAGAGCTGGACCGCAAAAAGAAAGACAAGGGCGACCGGAAAGGATTGTTTCGCTAGGTATAGCCAGTCTTTCCAGCTTCACGCTGTTGTTTTCGAACGCGTCCAGTGGGCGATTTTCTGTATCAGCACACTCATGTTTACCGGTTTCGCCATGTGATCGTCCATACCGGCGCCCAGACTCCGGGCCCGGGCATCCGCCAGTACGTGGGCTGACAGGGCAATGACGCGGACGGGTGTGCGGCGGTATTCGTTTTCCCAGATGCGCAGCTTGCGGGTTGCGGTGTAGCCGTCCATTTCCGGCATTTCGCAATCCATGAAAACGAGGTCATAGTGGGAGTCTGCCAGTTGCAGTTTTTCCAGGGCCAGGCGTCCGTTGGCGGCCGTGTCCGGTCGGATCCCGAGTTTTTGCAGCATGCCCCTGATGACCATCAGGTTGACGTCGTTATCCTCTACGATCAGCACCTTCAGGTGGGAATAATCCGGCATGGAGGATTCCAGGGCCGGTGGTGTGCCGGTTTCGACCGTGGTGTCCGTGCGCGCCTGCAGCAGTAACGCGAGCGTGTCGCGAAATTGCGCACAGGTGTGTGGCCGGTTGATGGCCATGCGCAGTCCGGTCTCCTGCAGCAGGGAAATCTCCTCGTTATCCCGCAGGCCGGTGACCAGCACCATGTCGGCTTCGGGGCTGACCATGTCTGCCAGTGACCGGGCTACCGCGTAGCCGCTGTCATCGGGCAGGTCCTTGTCGATGACGATAACGCGAAACTTGCCCGGATGTGCCCGGCACACTTCCCGGGTTTCAGCGCCGCTGCCGGCGCAGGTCACGGTGATGCCCAATGGTGCCAGTTCTTCGGTCATGACCTGCTGGTAAGCGGGCAGGCCACTGACCAGCAGTACTTCGGCCGGAGGAAACTCGAAATGCCGAAACGGCGGAATCGCGCCGGGATCATCTGCGTTCTCGACCGGAATCTCAAACCAGAACGTGGCGCCATGTCCGGGCTGACTTTCGACGCCGATCACGCCGCCCATCAGTTCCACCAGTTGTCGTGATATGGCCAGACCCAGCCCGGTTCCGCCATAGCGTCGGGTGATTGAGGAATCTGCCTGCGTAAACGACGTGAACAGGCGGCGCTGTACGCTGGCCGGGATGCCGATGCCGGAGTCCACCACCTCGAAGCGCAGCATTTCCCGCTTCGCTGGTCCTGTCTTGCACCTGACGCGCAAAAGGATGTGTCCGCGGTCGGTAAACTTGAAGGCGTTGCCGAGCAGGTTGAGAATGACCTGTCGCAGGCGGGTCGGATCCACGCGCACATACAGTGGCACGTCCGGTTTCATGTTCAGCACGAATTCCAGGTGTTTTTCGTCCGCGGTCAGGGAGAAAACCGATGCCGTCTCGTTGAGCAGTTCTTCGAGGTGACAGTCGACCTTTTCCAGTTCCATATGCCCGGCTTCGATCTTGGAGAAATCAAGAATGTCGTTGATGACTCCGAGCAGGGCTCGTCCGGAACTCGTGATCACGTTCAGGTAGTGATTCTGGATACGGTCCAGGAGTGTATCACGCATCAGTTCAGCCATGCCGAGTACGCCGTTCATGGGCGTGCGGATTTCGTGGCTCATCTTGGCCAGGAACTCGCTGGTTGCATCGCTGCGCGCATGCGCCTCGATGGCGGCCTGCTCTGCGCCCATTTGTTGTTCCTTGAGCACGTTGATCCGGTTGCCCAGTGCCATCGAGAGCAGTACCAGTTGCAGGGCGATGCCGATTTTTAATCCCTGGAAACCACTTTCGAATGCATACAGGGGTATGAGTCCGAGTGCGGAAATCGTGGCCATGGCTGCAAGCACCAGGAACAGCACGAAAGCCAGTACGTAAAATCGCGCGCCTATGAAACCCTCGCGCAGGCGCACCACGCCCGCCACCATGCCCCAGGTGATGGACAGGAATCCCGCGACCACCGTCGTTCGTGAAGTAACGGAAATGTCGACGTACATGTGTAGCGCCAGTGCGAGCAGGTTGACTCCCATCAGCAACTGGGTTGTACGCAGCACCCATCCGCCGCGTTCCTCGAGCGCGAGAAAATCCCGGGCGAACAGCAGGAAGAACACGCCGGTCAGGTTGATGTATATGAAACTTGCATACTGCTGCCAGCCCACGGCATTGGCGAAGACGCGGAAATGGATGCCGTCCAGCGCCGAAGTAAGGCCCGTGATGCCGACCAGGTAGAGGATGTAAAACAGGAAGGCCCGTTCGCGGGTCGACAGGTAGATGAACAGGTTATACGCCAGCAGGCCGGCCAGCAGGCCGTAGAACAAGCCGTTCTGCCACTGGCTGTCATAGTGATACTCGAAAAAGTTCTTGGCACTGCTCAGCGTGATGGGCACGTCAAACACGCTGGTGGTGTGTACCTGCACGTAATATTCCTGCGCCTCCCCGGGAGGTACCGGCAGTGGAATGCTGAAGCCGTTCTGGATCAGCGGGCGTTCCGCGAATGGTTGATGATCGCCGAGCTGCGTGTGTCGGAAGCCACCATCGCCGTCGGGCTCGTAGATGCGGATGAAATCGATCAGTGGATACGCGATCTCCAGAAACAGGTTCTGCGTCACCCCCGTGGCGTTTTGCAGCCGGAACCGGAACCAGTAATGGTCGGTGGTAAACCCGAAGCTGATCTTTTCCCCGGGCAGGTCGCGGAACTCCGCAGCGTACTTGCCCGTGATATCGCGGAATGTAAGTTTCCCCTGCGGATCCCGCAGGTACTCCATGTAAGGCCCCAGGTTCTCGTGGGCCAGATTGGGGTGTACCGGGAGTGGTTCAGACGCGTGTGCCGACATCCCGGCAAGCAGCGTGCAGGCCGTGAACAGAAACTTCAGTAGTCCTGAAAAACTCATACTGCTGTGTCGCCTGGGCGTGTTTCACTGGAACCTGTCCCGGAAGTATAGGTTTTTTATGAAACCGTTGGACTTCGACAGTATTCGCTAAAACCATTGAAAGTAGGATTTTGGGATTCTCGCTCTTTACCGGCGCATTGTGGGCGTTTTGGGAGGCTGTTGTGGCGGGATGCGTCCCGAAGGTGCGATGCCGGTAAGTGCTCAGGGCGCATGCTTCGGTCGGTCGGTCGGTGGCGCGGGCTGAGGTTCGCGTCGATGGTCGATGGGTGGTGACTTCAGATCGGGTCGTTCATGGGGTGAAGGGTGCATGCGACAGTACAAAAGGCGTGCTTTTTGCGCGTTCTTTGTACTAGATTAGATGAAAGCGGTGCGCGTGGCCGTGAATTGTAAATTGATCGAGGCGTGCAGATGAAACCAGTTGTGAAGATACTGCTGATCGAGGACGATCCTGATGATGTGCAGATTTTCCGTGATGTACTGGCGTCCTGGACGAAGCCGGCCATTGACGTTGAACTGGAGGTGCACCGCACCTACGAAACCGCGGTGACGCAACTTGAAAACGGCGAATTTGATCTGCTGATCACGGACTATTACCTCACCGGCGCCTTTGAAGACGAGGGCAACCGTACCGCGCTGCCGTTGCTCGATACGGTAATTCATTGTGGCAGGCATGTGCCGGTTGTGTTGTGGACGTCTTCATCACGGCTGGATGTCGATCCGGAGGTCATGAAGGCGGTGCTGAATCAACAGATTCGGTTTCTGCCCAAGAACCGCTTCAATCTTGGCAGCCTGCGGTACATGCTGAGTGCGCTGCGCGCCGAAGCGATCACCATCCTGGTGGTGGCGCAAAATGGCCAGGAGGCGGCGAACATCGAAGAACGTATCCGGCTGTCAGAGTTTTACAACTTTCAGACCCGCACGGCTTCATCCGTTGATGAGGCCCGGCAATTGATGAGCGAGTCTGCGCCGCCGGAATTATGCCTGTTGTGCAGCGACGGCGATGATGCCGAATTGTCGGAATTGCACCAGGCGCTGGAATCGAACGGAACCACCCTGTTGCTGGTGGATCCCACCTGTGACGTTGAACACCCGGAAACACGTATCCGGAGTTGGTCGGAACAAAACCAGGTGCCCTGCCTGACCGTGGACACCCTCGATGTCACCTCACTGGCGGAGCAACTGGTTCATAATCGGAACCGGCTTTCGGTGCGTGCCAGGCCACATCAGTAGCGGGCGGCTGACAAGACACGTTTGTTCAGGCCAGTTTGCGAGCCACTTCCTTGTTGAACGCATGATAGGCGCCCGGCAGTTTATTGCCGAACAGGTGCCAGCCGGCATCGACCAGTGCGCCACAAAATTCCTCACCGTGTACCAGTCGCGTCCGGTTATTCTCCAGTGCTTCCAGCCGCAGGAAGTGACTGCCATGGGCGACCATTTTGGGGCCGCCATGCCAGCGGATTTCGCGGTGCGTGTCGAACGTGTCGAAACGTACGGGCAGCGCGGCCGGTAGCGGGCCACCCACACTGGCCAGCAGCAACGCAAACCCGCCCGGTCGTGCATTCGGACGCACAAAGGAAAAGATCCTGCTCCACTCGCGCCAGCGGGATACGTCCTCCAGCAGGTTCCAGACCTGTTCCGGAGTGGCGTCCAGTTCGATTTCGGTGTGAATTTCGTGTGGCATGAGCGGGTTCCTGCTGAGAGTCCTGTCGCGACCATAGTGGATTTCGGAACCGGGGACAATTGCTGCTTCCGTGCTCACGCGCCGGTTGTTCCGGAAAGGTTTCCCTGCTTTGCATCGCATTGGGGATCGTCAATACTGTCCCGGCCAGTTTCAGATTTTCAGCAGCCGGGAACATTGCCATGGAAGTGCTACTACACCAGTGGGAGATGTCCCCGTTTTGCAACAAGGTACGCCGCATCCTCGAATACAAGGGGATCGCCTACCGGGTCGAGAATTACAACGGCCTGCTGGCGCGGAAGGCGGCCAGGCTGTCAGCGGCCGGAACCCTGCTGACCATGGCGGGGTATGTCACGAGCGGCCGCGCTGTCTGCGGTATGCCGGTTCCATGAGCAAGCGGAAGATCACCGGTGCCTGGCCGGCTGCCGTGTTGCGTGAGTTCGCCGCACTGGTGGACGCCGGGATGCCCCTGCTGGATACGCTCAAGTCCCTGTCGCGGCACCATCGGGGATTGACCCGTGTCATGCCTGATCTGCTGGCCGGCCTGCAACGCGGGTTCCAGCTCGGTGACGTATTGCTGATCGCGCACGCGGTATCGAGGCAGGATGCATTCCTGCTGAATATCGCCGGGGAGTCCGGCAAGTTGCCTGCGGCGCTGAACGCCCTGGCCGATCGCCAGGAAGTCGCGCTGATGCGGCAGCAACGCCTGTCATCCCGTTTGCACCTCACCCGTTTCGTTGCGGTCATTGTCGTGTGCGCCGGCGCGGTGATCTCGATCAGTCATGGCACGGGAGCCGGGGCGGCGATTGCCAGCGCTTTCCTGCAGATCCTGCTGGTATTTGCGCTGATCGGTCTGATGCTCAAGGGCGTGTCGGCCGATACCTCGGCCTGGTTATCCCTGGCCTGGCGGTTCAACCTGGTGCGGCGCTGGCGCCGTATGCAGGTTCTGTTCGAACATTATTTCTATTCGATTCTGCGCTGGCAGCTGGAGGCTGGCCTGCCGGCTGCCGAGGCCATGAACCATGCCATTGAAGCACTGGACGCTGAACAGTTCCGCACTCTGGTGGGCACTGCAGCCATGGACCTGAAAGCGGGCCGGTCGTTCCATGAGAGCCTGCTGGAAAACGACCTGATCTTCACTGCCGAACTGGACCAGGTCATCCTCGCCGGTGAGGCGGCCGGCCGCCTGGACCAGAGCCTCGCGCAATACCAGGAAATCCAGCAGGTGCACATCGACCTCGCAACAGACGGCCTGCTCGACTGGTTGCCCCGGTTTGCCTATTTCCTTGTCATCCTGCTGGCGCTGAACGCCATCCCCATGCAGGCACCGGCGCCCATATTGTGAAGTGTCCGCTGGCATGGCAGCGAACGCCGGAATACCATCGGATTTCCCTGGGGCACGGTCCGGGTGCGCCAGTTGCCGGGTGAATTTGACCCCGAAAACTACCAACTTGAGCCGGTGCAGGCGCCGATCCAGCCAGTAATGGGGCGGTCTGCAGCCGACTCTGCCCCCAATTGTGCAGATCAACTTGACCCCCACACCCCGGATGAGGACAATAGCGCGCTTTCCAAGCGCCCGTAGCCCGGTTGGATAGAGCACCTGGCTACGACACAAGGGCCGCCCACGGCGGCACGCAGTGAACATCGGAGTGCGTAGCGCGACGATGGCCCCGAAGGGGTGAGGATTCGCGTTGGCGAATCCGAATAGTCTCATCCGGCAGTGTGGATGAGACAAGCAGAAACAAGGGAAAGCCACAGGCTTTTCTCTGCAAGACGACAAGTTATGCGCCCGTAGCTCAGTTGGATAGAGCACCTGGCTACGAACTAGGGGGTCGGGAGTTCGAATCTCTCCGGGCGCGCCAAACGAACAAAAGGTCCACCATTGGTGGGCCTTTTTTCGTTTTGCGGATTCTTGGTCAATCATTCGAGACCCTGCGCACTCCGCTCAGAGCGAAAATCTTGCTGTCGTCCCGAGCCTGTCGAGGGATCTCGGACGTTGTACGACGCAGTGTCCGGGCATTTCGTCAATCGTTCGAGGTCCTTCGACTACGCGCTACGCGCTTCGCTCAGGATGACGGTATTGTGGATGCGCTTCGTCTCGGATGACGGTGGAGCTGTGCATATTCCGCCGCCTTGATGATGAACTGTTTCCGGCTTCCGCAAGGTCGTTCGGTCGAATTGCCGTACAGCCTATAATGCACCCGGAGGGGCTGACT
>JBFJWR010000143.1:0-7353 GCA_041623535.1 Pseudomonadales bacterium | reverse complement strand
GCTTGGTCTTGGTCTCACCCGCCGTGGCAATGTAGGGAACCAGCACCAGGTGTACGATCAGGGCACGCTGGGCGCCCAGTTCCAGGCGCATCTGGCGAATGGCTTCGAGGAAGGGCTGCGACTCGATATCGCCCACCGTACCGCCGATTTCCACCAGCGCCACGTCGGAATCGCCGGCGCCCTTGATGATGCGGCGCTTGATCTCGTCGGTGATGTGCGGAATCACCTGCACGGTGCCACCCAGGTAGTCGCCACGGCGCTCTTTACGCAGCACGGACTCGTAGATCCGGCCGGTCGTGAAGTTGTTAGAGCGCGTCATGGTGGTGCGGACAAAGCGCTCGTAATGTCCCAGGTCGAGGTCGGTTTCGGCACCATCATTGGTGACAAACACCTCGCCGTGCTGGAACGGGCTCATGGTGCCGGGATCGACGTTGATGTACGGATCGAGCTTGAGCAGCGTGATCTTGAGATTACGGGCTTCCAGGATGGCGCCAAGCGACGCCGACGTGATCCCCTTACCGAGGCTGGAAACCACCCCGCCGGTGACAAAAATGAAGCGAGCCATCAGATCTTACTGGCGCCTCCGGCAGAGCCCGGGCAACCGGAATAGCCGCCCCTGAAGTCGGCGTTGAGACTAGCAGATCGCGGTGGGCCACTCAATCAGAACCGATCGGTTCGAGCAGGTTTGCCTGCTCCAGCGGAGCCGACCAGGCGGGGGCAGGAATCCAGCGCAGGCGCAGGGCCTCGCTGGCGTCGGTCGTGTACCGCTCGTGATCATAAAACAGGTTCGCCGCGGCCAGCACCTGGTCGTCCTGCAGCAACAGGGGGACACGGTCGCGCAGCCAGGGGGCGACATGCAATTCCTGGAACACCTTTTTCAGGGCATGACTGCCACTGCGACCGGCCGGGTGGCAGGATTCACCGCCGCTGCGGAAGCCGATGCGCAGACGACCGGCTGCCAGTTGTGCAAAATCCAGCCCGCGGCCCGCACCGCGGGTGATGTGCAGCATTCCACATCCGGGCCCCAGGTCCAGGCAGGACTCCCCCTGCCAGTCGCAGCCCACCGGTGGTGGCGGCAGCGGTACGGACAGGTAAAGCACCGGGCCAAACCTGCGTGCCTCGGCATCCGGCCAGCAGACCAGCGGTTCGGCATCGGTCCCGGCCGGAATGATTTCTTCCTGGATGCGCCGCAGGGCGTGCCCGCCCGGCGAGGCCAGGCCCTGCTCCAGTGCCCAACTGCGCAATACCTCGCGTTGCAGCGGCGCACCGAGTCGGAGCAGGGCCGCAATCTGCAGGCCGCCCGCCCCGGTCCGGCATTCCCGCAGACCGGCCGTCGCTGCCAGGCGGACAATCTCTTCAGCGTCCGTACACTGGGTGGCCGCCTGCACCAGGCTGGCGTCCACCCCCGGCCAGCGCCTGCGCAGTGCCGGCAGGATCTCGTGGCGCAGGTAGTTGCGATCCTGCACCGTCTGCTGATTGCTGGGATCTTCGACCCACTGCAGTTGCTCGGATTCCGCCCAGGCGCGCAAATCCGCACGCGGCACGTCCAGCAGCGGCCGCAGCAACCCGCCCCGGCCCAGCGCCCGCTGGCGCGGAATCGCTGCCAGGCCACGCACCCCGGCACCACGCAGCGCACGCAGCAGGAAGGTTTCCGCCTGATCATCGGCGTGGTGCGCCTGTAACAGGCAGGCGCCTTCGGCAAGGTGTTCCGTGAACAGGCGGTAACGCAGGGCCCGTGCCGCGGATTCCAGCCCCTGTCCACTGACGGCTTCCACCTGGCCGTGCAATACGGTCAATGGCACGCCGCGTTGCGCACAGAATGTCTCGCAATGCTGCACCCAGGCGTCGGCATCCTTCTGCAGACCGTGATGCACGTGCACGGCGCTTAATGCCGGCAGTTGACCCGCATCACGCAGCAGGCTGCAGGCATGCAGCAACACGGCAGAATCCATGCCACCACTGAATGCCACACAACAGGAATGCGCGGCGACCGCCTGCAGGCGGGGCAGCAGGTCGCGCTCGGAGAACATCTCAGGAACTGGCGGTTTTGCCAAAACCCATCAGGCGCTGGTCACGGCGTACCAGCAGATCCTGCAGCGGCAACTCGAGCAGGCGCTCCAGGTTGGCCAGCAGGCTGGATTTCAGGGCCCGTGCCATCTGCACCGGATCGCGATGCGCGCCGCCAAGGGGCTCTTCCAGCACCTGGTCCACCAGGCCCAGCTTGCGCAGGCGCGGTGCGGTGATACCCATCGCATCGGCAGCTTCTTCAGCGTGCGCGGCGTCTTTCCAGAGTATCGATGCGCAACCTTCCGGAGAAATCACCGAGTAGGTCGAGTACTGCAACATGACCAGGTGATCGCAGACACCGATACCCAGCGCACCGCCAGATCCGCCCTCACCAATGACCACCGAGATGATCGGCACTTTCAGGCCCGCCATTGCCACCAGGTTGGCGGCAATCGCCTCACTCTGGCCACGCTCTTCCGCGTCGATGCCGGGATAGGCTCCCGGCGTATCAATGAAGGTGATCACCGGCAGGCGGAAGCGTTCAGCCTGCTTCAGCAGGCGCATCGCCTTGCGATACCCCTCCGGACGCGGCATGCCGAAATTACGGTACATTTTTTCCCGCATTTCCCGGCCCTTCTGGTGGGCAATAAGCATGACCGGATGTTCTTCCAGCCAGGCGGTACCGCCGATGATCGACTTGTCGTCCCCGTAGGCGCGGTCGCCGTGCTGTTCGTCGAACTGCGTGAAAATTCGCGGGATGTAATCGTTGGCATACGGCCGCCGCGGATGACGCGCCAGTTGTGCAACCTGCCAGGCACTCAGGGAGGAAAAGATTTCGCCGGTCAGCGCCAGGCTTTTTTCGCGCAGCTTGCCGATCTCTTCGCTGATATTGACCTGCGAGTCAGTACTGACCAGCCGCAGCTCCTCTATCTTCGCCTCCAGTTCGGCAATCGGTTGTTCAAAATCCAGGTAACCGGCGTTCACTGCCATAATGGGTTCCGTTCTGTATATGCGCCACAGACCACGTCAAGCGTAGTCCAGTTCCACTTCTTCAGTCCCGAAAATCTCACGCAATTCCTCGATCAGTTCATCGGTAGGCAGCATGTGCCAGTCGGTGTCCAGTTCCAGCTCCGCCTGGGCTGCCGCGCTACGGTAATCAAGCACCACCGGCAGTTCACCGGATGCGTGGCGGGTCAGTACACCCTGTAGCAACTCGGCCGGGGCACTGACCCGATCCGGCCGCAATTGCAGCCGCAGGCGACGCGCATAGGACTGCCGCGCCTCGCTGATGGTCAGCATGCGCGCCACCCGCATGCTTTTCTCGGTGTAATCATCGGGCACCACCTCACCGGTCACAACCACCAGGCGGTCTGCCGCGATACAGGTTTCAAACTTCGCGTAATCCTTGGCAAACAGGGTGATTTCAATACGCCCGCTCCGGTCTTCCAGCCGCAGCGCCGCCCAGCGCTCGCCGCGCTTGTTCTTGCGCACCCGCACCGAGGTGATCACGCCCGCGAGGGTCTGGGAATCCTTGCCGGGACGCGCATCCGCAATACGGCAGGGCACAAAGCGCGCCAGTTCGGATTCGTATTCCTCGATCGGGTGACCGGTCAGGAACAGGCCCAGGCTGTTTTTCTCGCGCGCCAGCACTTCGCGTGGTGGCCAGGGCCGGACCTTCGGTGCATCCGTGCGCTGAATCGACGCACTATCGGATTCGGGCAGCGCACCAAACAGGTCGCCCATGCCGGCAGCCCGATTGCGTGCCTGCTGTTCTGCGGCGCGCACTGCATCCGGCAACGCGGCGTGAATGGCCGCGCGGTGGGCGCCGAGCCCGTCCAGCGCGCCGGAACAGGCCAGCGCCACCAGCACCCGCTTGTTGGCACGCTGCAGATCAATGCGCCCGACGAAGTCATCCAGGTTGTGGAACATGCCCTGCGCAGTGCGCTCGTTGACGATGGCCTCCACCGGCCCCTCGCCCACGTCCATGATGGCACCCAGGCCGTAGATGATTTCCCCGGCCGGGCCGGCGACAAACCGATACACACTGGTATTGACGTTGGGCGGCACCACGGTCAGGTTCATGCGCCGGCACTCATCGATCATGGTGACCAGTTTGTCCTTGTTGTGCATATCGGCGGTCAGCACCGCGGCCATGTACTCGGACGGATAGTGACATTTCAGCCAGGCCGTCTGGTAAGACACCAGCGCATACGCGGCCGAGTGCGACTTGTTGAAGCAGTACTTCGCGAACTCCTGCATCTGGTCGAAAATGTGGACCGCGACCTGCTCTTCAACACCATGTGTCACCGCGCGTTCGGTAAAAATACCGCGCTGCTGATCCATGATCTCTTTCTTCTTCTTGCCCATCGCCCGCCGCAACATGTCGGCCTCGCCGAGCGTGTAATCGGCCAGCACCTGGGCAATCTGCATCACCTGTTCCTGGTACAGGATGGTGCCGTAGGTGGTACTCAGCACCGGTTCGAGTTCGGGGTGCGGATACACCACCTTCTGCCGGCCATGCTTGCGCTGGATAAAGTCTTCGGCCATGCCGCTTTCCAGCGGACCGGGCCGGAACAGGGCCACCAGCGCCACGATGTCTTCAAAGCAGGTTGGCTGCAGATCCTTGATAAGGCGCTTCATGCCCTCCGATTCAAGCTGAAAGATGGCGGTGGTTTTCGCTGCTTTCAGGGTGTCGAAGGTGGCTTCATCGTCCAGTGGGATATGGGCGATATCCACCGGTTCTGCATCTTCCGCCTGCGCCAGGCGCGCATTCAGCGCCTTGACCGCCCAGTCGATGATGGTCAGCGTACGCAGGCCGAGGAAGTCGAATTTCACCAGGCCGACTTTTTCCACGTCGTCCTTGTCGTACTGCGAAACAACCCCGGCTGAACCGTCTGAATACAGCGGGACGAAATCGGTCAGCGCGGATGGCGCAATGACCACCCCGCCGGCGTGCTTGCCGACATTGCGACTCAGGCCTTCCAGTTTGCGGGCCATCTCCCAGATTTCAGCGGCGTCGGGATCATTCAGCAGTTCGCGCAGGCTTTCCTCCTGCTCCACCGCCAGGTCCAGCGTCATGTCGACGGCAAACGGAATCGCCTTGGCCATGCGGTCTGCCAGGCCGCGTGGTTTGCTCTGCACGCGGGCCACGTCCCGCACCACGGCGCGCGCGGCCATGGAACCAAAGGTGATGATCTGCGAAACGCACTCCTGGCCATAGACCTCGGTCACGTACTGGATTACCCGGTCGCGACCATCCATGCAGAAGTCGACGTCGAAGTCGGGCATGGAGACCCGCTCGGGATTCAGGAAGCGTTCGAACAGCAGGTCGTACAGAATCGGATCGAGGTCGGTGATCTTCAGGGCCCACGCAACGATGGAGCCGGCACCCGATCCGCGCCCCGGCCCGACCGGGATGTCCTGATTCTTCGCCCACTGGATAAAGTCGCTGACGATCAGGAAGTAACCGGAGAAGTTCATCTTGGTGATGACATCCAGCTCAAACCGCAGGCGTTCGAAATAGGTTTCCCGGCCGTCTTCCGGCAACGTGCCGAACGCTTCCATTTCCTGCAGGCGCTCTTCCAGCCCCTGCCGTGAACTGTCGCGCAGATACTGCTCTTCGGTTTGCTCATCCGGCGTACGGAAGCGCGGCAGGCTGGTCTTGCCGAGCGACAGTTCGAAATGACAGCGCCGGGCGATTTCAACGGTGTTTTCCAGCGCTTCCGGCAGGTCTGCCCAGAGCTCCTGCATTTCGGCGGCGCTGCGCAGGTATTGCTCTTCGGTGTAGGTGCGAGGCCGCAGTGCGTCGTCGAGCACGCGACCCTGCTGGATGCAGACGCGCGCCTCGTGGGCTTCGAAATCTTCGCGCCGGCGGAAGCGCACATCGTTGGTGGCAACCAGCGGACAACCGGTGGCAGCGGCCAGGCGCAGGCTCTGCTCGTTGCAGATGTCTTCGCCGGGGGCTCCGACCCGGTTCACTTCCAGGTAGAAGCGGTCCGGGAAACTGCGGCGCCAGGTCTCAAGCAATTGTTCGGCCTGGTCGGGTTGCTCCGCCAGCAGCGCCTGGCCAATCTCACCGTGCACGCCGCTGCTCAGGGCAATCAAGCCGCCGGCTGCTTCGGTCAGCCAGTCCCGGCGCACGATGGCCCGGCCCTGATGCTGGTTTTCCAGCCAGGCGCGACTGCACAAACGCAACAGGTTGCCGTAGCCGGTTTCGTTTTCCACCAGCAGCACCATGCGGGAGGGCTCATCATCGGGCTGTGCTGCGGCCAGCCAGATATCCGCGCCGGCAATCGGCTGCATGCCGCGGGCCCGGGCCGCCTGGTAAAACTTGACGAGGGCGAACAGGTTGGACTGGTCCGTCAGCGCCATCGCCGGCATGTCCAGTTCCGCGCCGGCCTTCACCAGTTCCGGCACACGCAATAATCCATCGGCGATGGAATGATCGCTGTGAACATGCAGGTGAACAAATGAACTGGTCAATCCGATCTACCGGTTTCAGAAGACATTAATCGCATTTTATTTCAAACACTTATGGTGGCATCCAGGGTCCGGGGCGGCTCTGTTGCCAGGCACCGGCGGCGAGCGCCGGATGCCACGATTGTAACGAAGGAAAACGCGCTTGGCGCGACTTGATGCTAGTGATTGGGCAAACCCGTGCAAAACCAGCCAGTTGCCGTCGGCGTTCAGTCGCCCTTCCCGTCCGGCTTGCGCGGCGGCGCAGGCGGACCATCGGACAAACTGGCCTGCGTCATGGCTACCACGCTGGGCAGTTCTTCCTGGTCGAGTGCGACAACCGCCTCCTCATCAGCCGGCGGGGCCGCGCTGGCAACTGCATTTTGCCGCGCCCGGTGTTTAGCCCAGAGCAGGATCGCCAGCAGTCCCCCGGCTGCCACGACCAGCATGGCGCCCAGCAGTTGCAGCCACCAGCGGGTCGACGAGTCAGGCTCCGCAGTTGCCGCAGCATCCGCTGGCGGCGCCAGCCCGGCGCCCTCTTCCGACCCGATCACCGGTTCCGGCCCGGGGTCACCAAACAGCAGCGCCGGCGTCTGGGTCCGGAAGGCGCGGCCGCTGGCGTTGTAGCCATCCAGCCGGAAACGGAACTCGTGAACGCCCGGCCGCACCGGGACTTCCACGGACCAGGTTCGGGCACTGGCATCAAACCGTACTTTCGGCGAACTGGCATGGCCGTCCGGCAGGCGCAGCTGCGCGGAAACCTGCAGCCCCTGCTCGCGCACGATTTCCCGGCGCACCTGCAACTCGAAGCGCTGACGCACGCCACCCTGCGGATCGCTGACCTGCCGCTGTGCAACTTCGTAGGCGTCCTCGTACACGCGCACCAGTTGC
>JBFJWR010000142.1:0-7381 GCA_041623535.1 Pseudomonadales bacterium | reverse complement strand
GTGGGATGGAATAATTAACCGGGTCTAGTGAAATGCCCTCATCCCCCGTTTATGGGGTAGAGCCCACAACTTTCCGGAGACATGGTTTACATGTCTCCGGAATAAGGTGTAAACCATGTAACCGGTATACACCTTTTTTATTTGGCGGAGAGAGAGGGATTCGAACCCTCGATACGCTTTCACGTATACACGCTTTCCAGGCGTGCTCCTTCAACCACTCGGACACCTCTCCATCTGACTCAACGGATTCACCCACCGGCAAGGCCGGAGGGATTACGTCAATACTTTCTCACGTCGACACGCTTTCCAGGCGTGCTCGTTATTCGGGCTGCGCCCTCACCCCTTCGGGGCTATCGTCGCTGCGCTCCGATGTGGTCTCACGGCACTTCGTGCCGTTCGGCTCAACCACTCGGACACTTCTCCGGAAGGCGCGCATGCTAAACGAGGGATGGGACGGACGCAAATCTGCGTCCGGGCTTATTCTTCCTTTTTATCGGTGCTCATGGGGCTGAGCGAGAGGTTGGAGAAGTCGATCTTGGGCTTCTCTCCGGCTGGTTTGGCGCCAGGAGCTGCGGGAGCTGCCGGCCTGGGCGCGGCGGGAGCCGCAGGTTTGGCCGCAGCCGCGGCACCCTCGGCAACCGGCGCCGGCCGGTTGACCGCTGCCGCCCGTGCGCGGGCTTTCTCTTCGTCTTCGATGGCCTTCTTCGCAGCAGTCTTCTTCTGGTTCTCTTCGTCCTGCAGCGCCGCCTCGTCTTCATCTTCACTGACCATGGAGAAGGTATCCTTGGCGTCGTCCGGGTTGATGCCCTTCTTCAGGCGCATGCGCAGGGCCAGGTTATTCTTCGAGTCAGCATTCTTGAGCGCCTCTTCATCCGAAATGCGCTCGTCATCCCACAAATCGTATAGCGCCATGTCGAAGGTGCGCATGCCGATTGTGGCTGACTTTTCCATCACCGGCTTCAGGTTGTCCACCTCGCCCTTCTTGATCAGGTCGGCCACCCGCGGCGAGTTCAGCAGGATCTCGATGGCGGCCGCGCGCTTACCATCCACCGAGGGAACCAGCCGCTGCGAGATGATGCCGCGCATATTGAGCGAGAGATCGAGGAACAGCTGCTTGTGCCGCTCCTCCGGGAACATGTTGATAATCCGGGTCAGGGCCTGGTTGGCATTATTGGCGTGCAGCGTGGATACACAGAGGTGGCCGGTTTCCGCAAACTCGATGGCGTGTTCCATGGTTTCGCGTTGCCGGATCTCACCGATCAGGATCACGTCGGGTGCCTGCCGCAGGGTATTGATCAGCGCATCCTCGTAGCAGAGGGTGTCCATGCCGACTTCGCGCTGGCTGATGATGCTCTTCTTGTGCTTGTGCACAAATTCCACCGGGTCTTCCACGGTGATGATATGGCCGGCACTTTCCGCGTTGCGCTTGTTGATCAGCGCTGCCAGCGAGGTCGACTTACCGGAACCGGTACCGCCCACGAACAGGATCAGCCCGGTCTTCTGCATGATGAGCTGACCGAGCACGCTGGGCAGGTTCAACTGCTCCAGCGTCGGAATGTTGGAAGTGATGACCCGGCAGACCATGGCCCACTGGTTGCGCTGGGTGTACACGTTGACCCGGAACCGGCCGACGCCGGACTCCGAGATGGCCAGGTTGCATTCCGGCTTCTTGGCGTAATCCGCTTTCTGGTCATCATCCATGATGCTTTCGGCGATTTCCTGCACCCGCCCCGGCGGCAGAACATCTTCACCGGGCAGCGGCGTCATCTTGCCGTACATCTTGGTGGACGGGGGTGCATTGGTGGTCAGGAACAGGTCGGAAGCATCGTTCTCGACCATGTACTTGAGCCACCCCTTGAATTTCGCATCCATTGCCAAAAGCTCCAGAATTTGTCCTGAAATGGAATTGTAGGCGATCGCTACCGGGCTGTCTCAAGGCAGCGGAGGTTCATCCTGCCAGAGGCGGGTGACGAAATCTGCCGGGTCCAGCGCCGGCACCGGCTTGCAGCTGCCGGACGGGGTGCCCAGGTACATGAAACCCACCACCTGGTCGCCCACTTCGAGGCCGAGACCGTCCCGCACCAGCGGATCGAACGCCGGGCCACCGGTGCGCCACATGATGCCCAGCCCCTGGGCATGTGCGGCCAGCATCATGTTCTGTGCGGCGCAGGTGGCGGACATCAGTTGCTCGATTTCGGGTATTTTCTCATGCGGACGCACGGTGGCCACCACCACGATCACGCAGGGCGCGCGCAATGGCAGACCGAGAATGCGCCGCTGCTGATCCTCCGACAATTGCGGATCCTTGGCCAACGCCGCATCCAGCAGCAGCTGACCAAGACGCGGCAAGGCATCTCCGGACAGTTCCAGGAAACGCCAGGGCCGCAGCAGGCCATGATCCGGTGCTCGCAGTGCCGCCCGGTAGAGGGCATCCAGCTGTTCGGCAGTGGGCCCCGGCTCGCTCAGTGACGGACAGGATATGCGGCTGTGCAGTGCTTCAAGTGCATCCATAAAGAACCATAAATTCAGGAATTCATACTATTCTAGACAAGTCGCCGAACTGGTAAATTGATAACCATTCATCCCTGCAATCGTGAGACCTGCAATGAGCACGGAAACCGACACCGAAAAACAGCAATTCTCCAGCTTCAGCGAGTTCTACCCCTATTACCTGAGCGAACACAGCAACCTGACCTGTCGGCGACTGCACTACCTGGGCAGTTCACTGGTCATCGCGGTGATCCTCACCACTGTGCTCACCGGACAGTTATGGTACCTGCTGCTGGTGCCGCTGTGTGGCTATGGCTGCGCGTGGATAGGGCATTTCTATTTCGAGCACAATAAGCCAGCCACCTTCAAGTACCCCCTGTACAGCCTGCTCGGCGACTGGGTGATGTTCAAGGACATGCTCACCGGCCGAATCAAGTTTTAAGTTTTTTGTGTGGCTGATTACGCTCAGGGACGGCTGAACCAGTTTCTTGACCGGCTCGAGACGGCCGGCAATCGCCTGCCCCACCCCACCACGCTGTTCATTATTCTGTGCGGTGTCGTGCTGTTGCTGTCGGCGGTCTGCGGCGAAACCACGCTGCATGCGGTACACCCGGTGGACGGCCGGATCATTCCCGCGGTTAACCTGCTGGATACCGCGGGCATACAACGCATCCTGACCGAGATGGTCGATAACTTTACCGGCTTTGCACCGCTCGGCGTGGTGCTGGTGGCGATGCTGGGCATTGGTGTCATGGAACATTCCGGCCTGATCGCTGCCCTGCTGCGACGCCTGGTCGGCGGGGCCAGTTCGCGCATGCTGACCGCGACGGTGGTCTTCGCCGGCGTGCTGTCCAGCATTGCTGCAGACGCCGGCTACGTGGTGCTGGTGCCACTGGCCGGCATGCTGTTCGCCAATGCCGGCCGTAACCCGCTGGCCGGCATTGCCGCTGCCTTCGCCGGCGTTTCCGGCGGCTTCAGCGCCAACCTGCTGCTTGGCCCGGTGGACGCCATGCTCTCGAGCATCAGCACGGAAGCCGCCCGCATCATCGACCCGGACTACCGGGTCGAACTGACTGCCAACTACTGGTTCATGGCCACATCGACGCTCCTGATCACGCTGATCGGCACCTGGGTGACCGAGAAACTGGTGCTTCCCCGCCTCCCGGCCTGGCACGGCGAGCGGGAAACCGTGACAGAAGAGATACCCGACAGCCGGGCCGGCCTGCGGGCCGCCGGATTCACGCTCGCTATTGGCGTGACCCTGCTGCTCTGCGCAACCGTTCCCATTGATGGGCTGCTGCGCAATCCGCAGACCGGCTCCCTGCTGCGTTCGCCCTTCATCGACGGGCTGGTGCCCATCCTGTTCCTGCTGGCCGCTGCCAGCGGGCTGGCCTACGGCGTGACTGCCGGCACCATGCGCAACGATCGTGAATTCGTGCAGTCCATGGAAAAAACCATGGCCACCATGGGCACCTACCTGGTGCTGATGTTCTTTGCCGCGCAGTTTGTTGCGTGGTTCAGCTGGTCCAACCTGGGCGTCATCCTTGCCATCAAGGGCGCTTTTTTCCTGAGTGCGCTGGAACCCGACCCCGTCGTTCTGATGGTGCTGTTCATCTTCCTGATCGCCGCACTCAACCTGCTGATCGGCAGCGCGTCGGCCAAGTGGTCCCTGATTGCCCCGATCTTCGTGCCGATGTTCCTGCTGGCGGGTGTACCTGCCGAGATGACACAGGCTGCCTACCGCATCGGCGACAGCAGCACCAACATCATTACGCCGCTGATGCCCTATTTCGGCATCGTGGTGGCCTTTGTGCAGCGCTACGAACCGGAAGCAGGGGTGGGAACCATCATCGCCCTGATGCTGCCGTTTTCGATCTGCTTTCTGCTGGCCTGGAGCCTGCTGCTCGCGGTATGGCTCACTGTCGGCATTCCGCTCGGCCCGGGCATCCTGCCCCTGCCCTGATCACCTGTTACTGCGAATTCTTCAAAGTGCGAACTGGCGCACGTTTTTCCGTACCCGCATGCGTAAAGTAAGCATCAGGGAATTCATACGGATTCAGGTGAGGAAACCAGCATGAAAAAGGTCGTAAAACAGAAAGGCAGCACGGATCGGGAACGGCGTGACCGGGCTATCGGCGCAGCACTCACGCTCGTCGGCCTGATCGCCATCATGCAGGTGCCGGATGCGCGCCAGACTGCCAGCTATATGGACAGCAACGCATTCGGCGCCATCTTCATGTACCACGCGCTGTTTGCCCTGAGCTTTCTGCTGGTGATCGGCCCCAGCATCATGCTGCCGCACCGCGCCGGTGTGCTGCCACTGGCGATGGCCTGCGTGTTCAGTTACCTGCAGATCCAGGCCGATCTGGATACGCAACCGAAACCGCGCCAGGCGAGCGCACAGGGCGTGCAACAACAGAGCGGGCACAACCAGTACGTATCGCAGAATCACTCATACGGCGGATAAATCATGAAAACCCAGGTCACACCGAGAACCAGCCGATCGCGCCCGGACAGCTGCCCTGTCTGCAGGATCAGGCACAAGCCGGGCGTGCTGTACCGCGCCCAGTACGACCTACTGACGGACCAGCCGGCCCGCGGGGTAATTTCCTGCCGCGCTCGCGCGGTACGGGTTGATGTCAATCCCACCGCGTCGCGTGTAGCGGCAGTGCACACTTAGGAAAGCCGGAGATCCGGCCCGCCACAGGTCGAGGTAGATGCGCTCTGCGCAGCTTTCGTGAAAATCCGCCTGGTTGCGGTAGGCAAGCAGGTAGCGCAGTAACTGCACCGGATCCAGCTCCGGGCCTTCAAACACCACCGTGACCGATCCCCAGTCCGGCTGACCGGTGACCGGGCACAGCGAACCGAACAGGTCGGTTTGCAGCGCCTGCAATTGCAGGGCACCCGCTGGGATCTCCGGAATACAGTCCTGGGGAGGGCCTTCCGGGACGGCCACCGACAGTTGATCCAGTGAATCCGCAGTCACGCGTTCAAACCCCTGCGCCTGCACCTGTCGCAGGGTCAGCAAACTCACCTGCACCGGCGCACCGATCACGGCGGCAAGGTCGCCGGCGATACGCTCCCGCACCAGGTCTGCTCCGGCAAACCGGGTGCCGGCAAATCCATGCAGGTATAGCTTCAGTGATTTCGATTCCACCAGCGCCGGACTGTCGCATGGCACACGCAATTCCAGCACCGCTGCCTGCGGCATGCCGCCCAGGTTCTGCCAGTTGAATTCCCAGGCCCGCCAGTAGTCCTCACCGAGGAAGGACAGCGGTTCACGCGGCTGCAGGCCCAGCAGTTCACGCGCGCCGGCCCGTGGCACGGCGGCCAATAATGAAGCGTCATAGCTGTCGGGAAATGCCACGTTCCTGCCCAGGGGCAGGTCGCCGGGATACTGTTCTTTATCGCTCATCTGGTTTCCATTCGTGCAAGCGCCGATCCGCTCATGATCGCATGCCGGTTCCCTTGTCCAGCAGGCGCAGGCTGAACCAGGTCAGCAGGACGGTGAAACACACGATCATCCCCAGCGCCACCCAGACATTGATGTCAGACACGCCGAGCAGGCCGTAGCGAAACGCATTGACCATGTAGAGGATCGGATTCAGCAGCGTGACGCCCTGCCAGAACTCGGGCAGCAATTCGATGGAATAAAAGATTCCGCCGAGGTAGGTCAGCGGCGTCAGCACAAAGGTCGGAATGATCGAGATGTCATCAAACTTGGTGGCATACACCGCGTTGATGAAGCCCGCCACCGAGAACAGGCCGGCGGTCAGGATCACCACGACGATTGTGATTGCCACGTTCGCGACATGCAGCCTGGAAAAGAACAGCGACAGCAGCGTGACCATCAGGCCGACCAGGATGCCGCGCACGATACCTCCGGCGACGAAGCCGGCCAGGATGACGTAATGCGGGGTCGGGGAAACCAGCAACTCTTCGATGCTGTGCTGGAACTTGTTGCCGAAAAACGACGAGACCACGTTGGCATAGGCGTTGTTGATCACCGCCATCATGATCAGGCCCGGCACGATAAACTGCATGTAATCGTAACCGCCCATCTGCCCGATGCGCTGGCCGATCAGGTTGCCGAAAATCACGAAATACAGAACCATGGTGATCGCCGGCGGGATCAGCGTCTGCACCCAGATACGCATGAACCGGCGCACTTCTTTCACGACGATGGTTTCAAACGCGTTGTACTGCTGGCGCGCGCTCATACCCATTGGTTAGCTCCTTTCATGCGGTCGTTCCCCGTCGCCCTGAGCGAAGCGCGCCCAACCCGTCGCCCTGAGCGGAGCGCGCAGCGCGAAGTCGAAGGGTCTCGTGATGCGAGCTATGTTCATTCTTCCAACTTCTTTTCAACCAGGTGAATGAACAGTTCTTCCAGGCGGTTGGCCTTGTTGCGCAGGCTGACCACGTTCAGACCCTGCGCAGAAAGTATGCCGAACAGATCATTCAGGCTCTGGCGCCGCTGCACGGTGACCTCCAGCGAGTGCGCGTCGGTGCGCTGCAGGGCGTAGACCGGGTGCGCCGGCAGCGTGTCGATCTCCTCCTTGGTGTCGAGCACGAAAGTCTCGGTGTTCAGTTGCGCGATCAGTTCGCGGACCGTGGTATCCACCTTGATGCGGCCGTTATCGATGATCGCGACCTTGCGACAGAGACTCTCGGCCTCCTCGAGGTAATGCGTGGTCAGGATGATAGTGATGCCCTGCTCGTTGATCTCGCGCAGAAACTTCCACATCGAGCGACGCAGCTCGATGTCGACCCCCGCAGTCGGCTCATCCAGTATCAGCAGGCGCGGCTCGTGTACCAGTGCCCGGGCAATCATAAGCCGGCGCTTCATGCCGCCGGAAAGTTCCCGCGAACGCGCCAGGCGCTTGTCCCACAG
>JBFJWR010000141.1:0-7422 GCA_041623535.1 Pseudomonadales bacterium | reverse complement strand
CTGAACGACAAACCAGTTCGGGGTAACCCGCCGAGATCCTTCGACTACGCAAGCGCTGGCGCGCCTGCTCCGCTCAGGACGACGGGGGGCTCAGGACGACGGGCGCGCTCCGGCTTTCTGTTTCTCCAGCGCAGTCGCGCAATGGGCATCGCGCCTTGCACGCTGGCCGGGAATCTCTCCGGTGCGGATGATCTGTGCGCTGATGTCGGCGATGCTCTCGATCGACTGGCGGGTGATCGCCATCATGGGCGCGTTCCCTTCGGCACTGGTGATTCGTTCGGCATTGCGAAATACGCCTTCGCGCCAGACCGCAACGAGCTGCTGCGATGACAGGTTGTCCAGTGGCCCGCCCTGTTCATCCACGGAGGTCATGATCGGATCATAACGGCGGCCGATTTCCTGCACGATGGAGTCATACGCTGCATTCAGCACCGCGTTGAAGCGGTCGTGGTCGGGCTTGCGGCTTTCACCATTGGGCAGGTTGATTCCGGCAGCGGCCAGGGCGAACGGCATGTCCCGCTGAACATGCGCATTTATGGCCAGCAGCATATCGTGACCACCGGTCCAGTCACCGGTTTGGGCGGCATCCATGGCGGTCTGCCAGGCCGCGGGGATTTCGTTTCCGTTCAGGTGTGCCTTGATCATCTCATCGTATAACTCGTAAAACTTGACCGCCTCGTACCCCAGTCCGGCAGGGTCATCAAAGCGCGAGGCGTCTGCCTCCAGGAACAGCCGGGTTTCCTGTGTCAGCAGGCGATAAACGGTGGGGAACACGGCCCGATGGTCGCAGCCAAAATACGCCTCCCAGCTTGCCAGCTGTTTCTCGACCCAGCGCAGGCACTTCAGGCCTTCCTTCCCGCACTCCTGGCTGCGATCCTGCGCCGGCCCGGCGGGTGCAATGGGCGGCAGGTAATCGGTGGTCGGAACGAACGGGCCATCCTCGGCTATCGCCAATGTTGTAAATACGCAGAACAAACCTGCTGCAAGCAGTGCGGATGGCTTCAGTCGATGCTGCGGCATTGGCATGGGTGATGGTTTCCGGGTGGGTGAATAATGATCAGGGAAACTACGGCGCAGGGTTCCGCCTGTCAACCGGATGCATGCGCAGCGTTGCGCCTTCGGTACGCGGCAGCCCCACTGCTCAGAACTGAATATCCTTGCGAATCAGCATGGGCTGGTAGCCGAAAAGGGCGCTCAGGTGATGCAGGAATGCATGCTGTCCCCATTGCCGCCACAGTCCGGAAATCTGTTCGTGACAACCCTGGTAGTAGATCAGTTTGCCGGGCAGATCTTCCGGGAGCGTGGCGGGGTTGCCGCACTCGACGATCAGTTCCAGCCACAGGGCCGATGCGCCCATGATAAAAGCCGGCCAGTGCGTCTGCAGGTGCGCGGGCCAGTCCGGATCGCTGGTTGCGCCGAGTTCCGCATCGCCGACGCTCTCCATGACAACCTCTCTCAGCAGGCTGGCGTCGACCAGTTCCGTGAACTGTCGGGCGTTGCCAATATTTTGAAAGACCTTGTTGGCGGTGGCTGCATCCGCATAAAAAATGAAACTGAACTGGTGACCGGACGGGGTGCGCGCCGCGCGCCGGTGGAAGCGCCAGCGGGGCAGGTCCTGTTCCTGCGCAAGCAGCGTGGGCCGGACCACCCGATCTGCGAGCAGCAGGTCGATGCTCCAGTCCGGCTCTGCGTTGAGTGGCCACTGGTGACGGAAGCGTACGGCCCACCAGGACTGCTCGACACCCTTCGCAGTGGCGATATCCATTGCCGGGCCACGGTTGACGATATGAACCGGTGCCTGTGGCCGGCCGGCACACGCGGAAAGAGCCAATACGAACAATAAGAGGGCGGCACGGCTTTGATGGCATGGCATGTCAGGCACTCCCGCGAATCAGGCTGGTCTGCTCGTCAAACCGGGCAGGCGTGGTACTCTCAGTACTTGTTGCGCAGGTTATATCGCGATTTGCGCCAAGAGCAACAACCTGCCGGATTGATGGAAAGGAGCGGGATGCAGCCATTCAAACTTCTGATGATCGAGGACGAGGACCTGACCGCCAGCCTGGTATCCAAGTTGCTGGAGGATCAGGGCTACGTGGTAAAGGTTGTACGCAACCCCGAAGCGGCGCTTGACCAGGCATTGGAGTACAAGCCCGACCTGATTATTTCTGATATCGACATGCCCAGGGTCAGTGGCTTTGAACTGGCCCGGAATTTCAGTCGGCACGTGGCGCTGCAGGATACGCCGGTGGTTCTGCTGACCAGCCTGGTGACCCGTGATGTATTGCTGACCGCCCGCAAGCTGGGTGTGCGCGAGGTTTTCTCCAAGCGCGGCCTGGATGCTGCGGAACTGGTCGCCCGCATCGCGAAACTGGTACCTGCTGCCGACGGCGAAGAGATCCCGGTCGACGAATAATCCGGCGCAGACGACGCGCCGGTTGTCGATGATGCATCCGCCAGCGGCAAGGAAGCGCCGGAGGGTAACTGAGCATTGGCGGTGCGCCGGGCCAACCGGGTTGGGACTGTGCGCCGAAATTGACTACCCTCTTGAGATTCATCCCCGGCCAGTTCCAGAGGCGACATTCGTTATGTTCCGAACGCGTATTTTTCCAGCCGTTTTCATGTTTCTTTGCATCGGTTCAGCGTACGCACATCACGAGGCCGCACCTGCTTGTGACACGCTGGGCAAGATTCCCGGCGCCTGCCTGGAACTGGCGGAAAATGCCGAGCCGCCGAACCCGGTCCTTGAACGTCATTACTCGGTGGACAGCACCCGCAATCGTCGTCCCCCACGGGATCGCTGGGGCGCAGTAGCGGTACAGGGTGAGAGCGTTTATTTCGCCTGGGGACATGACATCACCAGCTTCGCGCAGGACACCGTCATGCGACAGTGTGAACGATCGCCAAGGTCAGCCGCCGGCGGCTGTGAGGTGGTCGCCGCGTTCCGCCAGTGTGCGGCTGCTGCTGCGGCTTACCATGGCGACGTCGTCGTGATCCAGGAAGGGGCAACGCTGGAAGCAGCCAGGCTGGCCAGCGAGGAAGAATGTCGCATACGCAGCAAGGATAACTGTACCGGGCGCTGGGCCTATTGCGCGGATGGTACGGGTGGAATCGTCGATGTGCCGAATACCTGGGGTGCGCTGGCCCGGCCAGCGGATGGCGGTGGTGAAGTCATTCTGATTACCGGCCGCAAAGAGGCGGCAACCGCACTGACTGAAAGCAACTGGCACTGCGAGCAGGTCAACAAGCGCGAGTGCCAGCCATTGTTCCATTTTGCGCAGTGCGGGGCGTATGCGGAAGGCGCCTCCGGTGCATCGTTTGCATGGGCACGCGCCGCCACCCTGGAGGATGCGCAGTCCGATGCGCTGGATTCCTGTAATGGCAGTGGTGCCGCATGTACAGTCACCGCGTCCGGATGCACCACGCAATAGCCGGGCCTGTCGGGCTGGCTGCGGCGGCTGCATCCCGACCGATCACAGTGGCGCTTTGTTAATTTCCTGAAGAGTGTGGCTTTCATGAGTGCACCGCCCCCCCAAGGTTCGCGTCTGCGCGCCGCCATCACCGAACGGATCACCCGGTCGCCCGGTCCGATACTGCGTATGCGTGCCAGCGGGCTCGGCTTACCGCGCCTGCTGGGTCGCTTGCCGGCGATCGAACTCTATTACGAGGCCGGTGATCCGCATTCCCATTTGGCAGCGCAGGTGTTGCCTGCCCTGCGCGCCGCCACCCGCTTCCCGGTGCGCGTGCGCCTGGTCGGTGCCGCTGACCCGGTGCTGTATCCCGAGGAAGAGCGCCAGCGTGGCTTTGCGCTGGCTGACTGCGCGCGGATTGCGCCTGCCCTTGGTCTGAACTTCCCCGCCGGCGCCCAATTGCCAGGTATCGAGCAGCGCGAACTCGCTGCCCGCATCCTGGTGGCTGCACTGGCGCGCGATCAGTTTGAAGCGTGTGAACAACAAGTTGCGGGAATGCTGTTCGCCGGTGATCAGGATGGACTGGCGGCGCTGGCGCGGTCCCAGGGCATTGCCTCCGTTGCGGAAGCCCGGCTATTGCTGGAAGAGAACCAGCAGCGCCGCGCCCACCTCGGGCACTACCTGCCCGGCATGTGGCAGTTCCAGGGCGACTGGTTCTGGGCTGTTGACCGGCTGGATTATCTGCAGCAGCGCCTGCAGCAGGCGGGGGGCTGGACAGGTGCCGATACGCTGCTCCAACCGGACCCGGCACAGGCGCACCTGGGCACGCCGGGAACCGCATTGCCGCCACTGGAATTCTTCTTCAGTTTCCGCAGTCCGTACTCCTACCTGGCCGCCATCCAGCTGCGCGAAGCCCTGCCGCAACTGGGTGTCGAATTGCGTGTGCGCCCGGTACTGCCCATGGCCATGCGTGGCATGAAGGTGCCGCGCAGCAAGCGTTTGTATATCGCGCGCGATGTGCGCCGCGAAGCCGATCGCCTGGGCATCCCGTTTGGCAATATTGCCGATCCGTTGGGCAGTGGGGCGGAGCGCTGCCTGAATACCTTCAGGTTGGCGGAGGGCGCTGCCCAGCAATTGGAATTTTGCTGCGCTGCCGGCACGGCCATCTGGTCACAGGGTGTGGACGTGGCGACCGACGAAGGTCTGCGTTACGTCTGCCGGCAGGCGGGCATCGAATGGCAGCGCGCGCAAGACAGCCTGGCAGCGGGCATCGACCTTGCTTACGCAGAAGAAAACCGCGACGCACTGTTTGGCGCCGGATACTGGGGCGTGCCCTGTTATCGCCTGGGAGAATTCTCCACCTGGGGACGGGACCGGTTCTGGATGATTCGCGAAATGGTGCGGCGTACGCAGTTACCGGCCGGACGTTAGCCTGGCAGGCCCATCAGGATCCCGTGAAGTTCGCCTTGCGCTTCTGCACGAAGGCCATGATGCCCTCCATTGCATCCTTGGAGTTGCCCACTTCGTTCTGTGCTGCGGCCTCGCGCTGTAACTGCGGTTCCAGTTCGCCATCAATGCTGGCATCTACCAGTTGCTTGATGGCTCCGTAGGCGCGGGTGGGGCCGGCAGCGAGCCGGTTCGCCAGCAGATCGGCTTCTGCCTGTAACTGCTCATCGTCAAATACTTCGGAGATCAGTCCCCAGTCGGCCGCAGTGGTTGCGTCCAGATCGTCGCCGGTCATCATCCAGCGCAGGGCGCGGGCGCGGCCGATCAGGCGCGGGATACTCCAGGTGCCGCTGGCATCGGGCACCAGGCCGATGCGTACGAAGGCCTGGATAAACCGCGCCGAGCGGGCCGCCAGCACGATGTCGCCGGCCAGCGCGATGTTGCAGCCGGCACCTGCAGCGATGCCATTGACCGCAACGATGATCGGTTTGGGCATTTCACGGATCAGGCGCACGACCGGGTGATAGCGCGACTCCAGGGACTGGGCGAAATCAATCGGCTGGCCGGGGGTGAACTTGATGCTGCCATCGGTGAGGTCAGCGCCGGCACTGAAGCCGCGACCTTCGCCGGTCAGGATGACACAACGGCAGTCCGGATCTGCGGCTGCCTGTTGCAATGCTTCACGGGTTTCCTCCAGCAGTCGGGACGAAAGCGCATTGAGTTTCTTTGGCTGGTTCAGCGAGATCCTGGTAACCGCCGCATTCTGCGTCACGATGATCTGTTCGTAGGACATGGCGGTACTCCTGGTGCATGAGAAAGGTGCTGCAAAGCGACAAGGCCCGAGCATAGCGCAGCTTTACATGGTGTTGATACTCGGCCGGGCCGGTTCAGTAGCCAGCCTGCGGCATGGTCAGCAACGTATCGTCCAGGCTCTCGAGCAGGCTTGCCTGGCGCTCGATTTTCGGCAGTTCGTGCTGGTAGAAAAACCGGCAGGCATGCAGTTTTCCCTGGTAAAAATCTGTATCGGCTTCAGGGCCTGTGAGTGCGCGACTGGCGACTGTCGCCATGCGCAGCCACTGCCAGGCAATCACCACGTGGCCGAGCATTTCCAGGTACTCCCACGAATTTGCCAGGAACAGGTCAATTTTTCCCTGCATCGCCGTGCTGCCCAGGGTCGCCGTGGTGGCAGACACCGTGGCACAGGCGGTCCCCAACGCGCTCGCGTATGCGGCGATGCCAGGCATTTTTTCGGCCTCCAGAACGGTGGCATGGATGCGCGCCATCAGCAGGCGAAACGCCGCACCGCCCTCCATGGTGATCTTGCGCCCGAGCAGGTCCAGTGACTGGATTCCATTGGTGCCTTCGTGAATCGGGTTGAGGCGGTTGTCGCGGTATATGCGTTCCAGTGGATAGTCCCGGGTATAGCCGTATCCGCCGAGAATCTGCAGGCCCCAGTAGTTGGCTTCCACGCAGAAGTGGGACGGCCATGCCTTGATGATGGGCGTGAGGATATCGAGCTCAAGGGCCAGTTCCCTGCGCTGCACTTCTTCGCTTGCGCAGGACAGTTCGTCCACCAGGCGGGCGCCGTAGAAGCACAGGGCCAGTGCACCCTCTGAAAACACCTTCTGCTTGAGCAGCATGCGGCGCACATCGGCATGCTCAATGATCATCACCGGTTCGCTGGCACTGTTCTTCGCGGTGGCCGGGCGTCCCTGGGGACGAGTGCGGGCGTACTCCAGGGAATGCCTGTAGCCGGCGTACCCCAGTGCTGCGGCGCCCAGGCCGACGCCGATGCGCGCCTCGTTCATCATGTGAAACATGCAGCGCAGGCCGTTGTGCTCGCCACCAATCAGCCAGCCCTGGCAGGTGCCGCTCTCGCCGAAATTGAGCAGGGTGTTGGTGGTACCGCGATAGCCCATCTTGTGATTCAGGCCAGCCAGTGCGATGTGGTTCTTCTCGCCCAGCGTGCCGTCTTCATTCACCCGGTACTTGGGCACAATGAACAGCGAGATGCCACGGGTGCCGGCCGGACCACCGGGAATCTTCGCCAGCACCAGGTGCACGATGTTCTCGCTGAGGTCGTGTTCGCCTCCGGATATCCACATCTTCGAGCCGCGCAGGCTGAAGCTGCCGTCGGCAGCTGGTGTCGCGGTGGTGCGGATGTCGGCCAGCGAGGATCCCGCCTGGGTTTCCGACAGGCACATGGTGCCGAACCAGCGTCCCGCAATCATCGGTTGCATGTAACGCGCCTTCTGCGCGTCGCTGCCGAAGGCGGAGATCAGGTTGGCAGCCCCCATGGTGAGAAAAAAATAGGCTGCTGTTCCGACATTGACGCTGTTGAACTGCGCCATTACCGCCTGGGTGACAAGGTAGGGCAGTTGCGAACCACCGTCCTCCTGCGCAAAGGATGCCCCGATGATGCCGGCATCGATCACGGCCTGCAGCGCCGGTGCCACTTCGGGAATCATGTGCACGCGTTCGCCGTCGAAATGGGGTTCTTCTGCATCGGCCCGCGCCGCATGTTCAGCGAAACGCTCCTGGGCGATGCGCATGGCGTTGTCGATCACCG
>JBFJWR010000140.1:0-7435 GCA_041623535.1 Pseudomonadales bacterium | reverse complement strand
GACAGCCTGCCGCGTCTGCAGGATCAGTTTGGTGACGTGATCACCATTATTCCAAGTAAAACAAATCTGGGTTTTGGAAAAGCCAATAATCTGGGTGCCGGGGTAGCCAACGGGCGTTACTTTTACCTGCTCAATCCAGACACGCACTTAGAAGAAGATGGGGCCCTTGCACAGTTTCTGGTTTACATGGAGGCTCACCCCGAATGTGGACTGGCAGGCTCCATGGTTTGGGAGCCGCGCAAAAACCGCCACGCGGATCCCGTTTACCGCTACCCGGCACAGAGGGAAGTCCGCAACCGTAAGGGGCTGGAAAATCTGCCGGGTGAAATCGCCTGGGTTCTTGGTGCCAGCATGATGGTGCCACGGGAGGTGTGGCGCCGGATTAACGGGTTCGACCCTGACTTTTTTCTCTATGGAGAGGATGCAGATATTTGCTTGCGGGTGCGAAAGGCCGGGTACGAGATTCAGCTGTGTAAGGAAGTTACCGTGAATCACGCCAGCCAGGCCAGCGAAAAGACCGCACCGAAGATTGAGACCCGGCTGCGCAAGAAGCGCGGTTTTTTCATGTTCTGCAGAAAGCATTATGAAATGGAAGATGTGAAACGCATCGCACTGCGTGCGCTACGGCGCAATCAGTTGTACATTTTCGGATTGAACCTACAGCGGTTCATCGGGATCAATGTCGAAGAGAAACTGCTACGGCGTCGTGCGACGGTCCTTGCTGCGCGGGAAGAGTTGGCTTATCAATCAAGTCGCTCCACTTGACTATCGACATGCCAAAGCGGGTTCGGTGCGTTCCGGAGAATGGTGCGTACGGGGTCTCCAGATTGTGCAGTAGTTACGTTTAAGCCGGATCATAACGATGAAACTTGCATTCTGCCTTTACAAGTATTTCCCTTTTGGCGGACTCCAGCGGGATTTCCTGCGCATTGCCAGCATATGCAAAGATCGTGGTCATTCCATTACCGTGTATACGATGGAGTGGCGCGGTGATGTGCCGGATGGGTTTGATGTTCACTGCGTGCCCAAGCGGGGTATGACCAATCACCGCAGGTATCAGAACTTTGACCTGTACGTGCAGGAGCGATTTCGGGAACGACGGCCGGATCTCGTGATTGGCTTCAACAAGATGCCGGGGCTGGATGTTTATTACGCGGCGGATCCGTGCTTTGAGGCACGTGCGCGGGAAGAAAAATCTTCGCTCTATCTCAGATCTCCGCGGTACAAGCATTTTTCCGCGTATGAAAAAGCAGTATTTTCACCAGACAGTCATACGGAAATCCTGATGATTTCCGAGCGACTGAAACCCGTATTCAAACGCTACTATGGAACGCCCGAACAACGCCTGCATATGCTTCCGCCAGGCGTGTCCCGGGACCGGATTGCGCCAGCCAATGCCGGTGAAATTCGCCAGGCATTCCGAGCCGAATATCAATTGGGCGACGATGATCGGCTGATCCTGCTGGTGGGGTCAGGGTTCAGGACCAAGGGGCTGGATCGTGCGCTCGCAGCTGTCGCGGCACTGTCGCCTGCAATGCGTGATAGAACCCGCCTGTTCGTCATCGGCCAGGACAATCCGCGAGGCTTTCAGCGACAGATCCGCCGGCTTGGCCTTGCAGAGCAGGTCGAATTTCTGTTTGGAAGATCCGATATACCCCGGTTTCTTTTAGGCGCGGACCTGCTCATTCATCCGGCCTACAGCGAGAATACCGGTACGGTGTTGCTTGAAGCGATCGTGGCCGGGTTGCCGGTCCTGACTACAGATGTCTGTGGATACGCACATTATGTTGAGGATGCGAATGCCGGCATGGTGGTTGGTTCGCCCTTTTCCCAGGCTGAACTGGATCGCAAGTTGGCTTACATGCTGGAGGCACCGGAGGTGGAGTCCTGGCGAAAGAATGGTATCGATTTCGCCCATCAGGCTGACATATACAGCATGCCGGAGCATGCCGCGAACCTGATCGACTCCCTGGGTGCCCGTCGTTCCTGACCGGCCATGCCGGAGTGGAAATGGAAGTGGCAATTAGAACCTGAAGTGCTATGACTGTGTCGGGTATGTTTGCATCACGGCTCTTCTGAGAGGAAAAGAATGAAACTTGCGTTCTGCCTGTACAAGTTTTTTCCTTTCGGTGGTCTGCAACGGGATTTCCTGCGGATCGCGACTGAGTGTCGGGACCGGGGGCATGACATTCACATTTATGTATTGAGCTGGGAGGGTGAACGTCCCGATGGGATGTCCGTGCACATTGTTCCGGTCCGTGCGCGGACCAATCATGGAAGAGCCCGTGATTATCACAAGGCGGTAAAGAAAATGTTCCGCGATAGCGGCATTGATGGCGTTATCGGTTTCAACAAGATGCCCGGGCTGGATGTTTACTTTGCGGCCGATTCCTGTTTTGAGGAACGTGCACGAGAGCAGAGGTCACGACTGTATCGGCGCAGTAATCGCTACAGGCACTATGCCGCTTTTGAGAAGGCAGTGTTCTCGGCGAAGAGCAAAACCGTGATCCTGGTGCTCACTGAAGCTTGGACGCAGGTGTTTCACAAGTTCTATGGAACCCAGAGAGACCGCTTTCATTTGTTGCCTCCCGGTATTTCCAGGACCCGCATGTACCCCGAGGACGGCGCTGAAGTGCGCGCCGAGTTTCGCAAGGAATTTGGTTTGCTGCCGCACGAACGGATGGTGCTCATGGTCGGTTCAGGCTTCAGGACAAAGGGGCTTGACCGTGCACTGAACGCCATTGCGAGCCTGCTTCCTGCAGTGCGCAAGGAGACTTTCCTGTTTATTGTCGGTCAGGATAATCCGGCGCCATTCAATCGCCAGATTCGCAGGCTTCATCTCGATAACCAGGTTAAGTTTCTATCCGGGCGACATGACGTTCCGCGTTTTCTACTGGGTGGCGACCTGTTAATCCACCCCGCCTATAACGAGGCGGCCGGGATGGTCCTGCTGGAATCCATCGTTTCCGGACTGCCGGTACTGGTGACCGACGTATGTGGGTATGCACACTACGTGGAGGATGCCCGTGCCGGAATGCTGGTGGCATCGCCGTTCCGGCAGGAGGAGTTGAATTCGAAATTGGCCTACATGCTGCAGGCGGACGAACGGAAGGATTGGCAGAAAAACGGAATTGAGTTTGGCAGGACGAACGATTTATACGGCATGCCTGAATTCGCGGCCGACATTATTGAGAAAACGCTGACGAGTTCAACGGCTGCCACGTGATCATAACCAGGGCTGGACTCTGCAGGATGCCACACGCGGTTCTCCGGTTCAGATCCTGAAGTGCGCCATTAGCTCTTTCATACGCTCCGCCAACTGGCGCACTTGTGCGTTTGCGGCCATGGTCTTTTCCACATTGGCGACGCTGGAATCGGCCACGGAGGAAATGTCCACAACCTGCTTGTCGATGCTGGTTGTCATGTCCCTTTGCGCATGGGCAAGCTGTGCGATTTCATTGGCCATCTCGTTGATCTTCTCGACGGCCTGCGTGATCGTCATGATGGATTCGTTGGCCGTGGACACTTCGTCCACCGCCGCATTTGCATTGCCGCGACTCTTGTTCATGACCGCGACAGCCTTGGTCGTCGATTCCTGCAGGCGCTCGATGATTTTCTGTATCTCTTCGGTGGACTGCTGAGTCCGGCTGGCCAGGGTTCGCACCTCGTCGGCGACTACGGCAAAGCCCCGGCCCTGTTCCCCGGCGCGAGCCGCCTCGATGGCCGCATTCAGGGCCAGCAGGTTGGTCTGCTCGGCAATGCCGCGGATCACGACGATCACCGAGCCAATGTTCTCGCCTTCCGATTGCAGAACCTGCATCACGTGCCCGGCTTCCTCGGTATCACTGGCCAGGGACTGCATGATCTGCATGGTGTGAGACACGATGGCGCTGCTTTCCGTGGCGCGGCTGTTCACTTCGGATGTGAAAGTCGATGCGGAATTCGCATGTTCCGCCACACCGTCAGTGGAGCGTGACATCTCGGCGACAGATTGCGAAACCTGCTTGACGGCTTTCTGCTGCAGATGAATGCCGTCGCCGGACTGCAAGGCGATCGATTCGGAGCGCTCTGCGCATTCCAGCAGGTTCTCGGCGACACGGACGACCTCGGTGATCGTTCCATGCAGTTTTTCCACGAACCGGTTGATGCCAGCGGCGAGTTCGCTGATTTCATCATCGCCGGATGCCGGCAGGCGCGCGACCAGGTCTCCCTCACCCTCGGCGATATCGGAAACCGCGGTATTGATGACCTGGAGTGGGCGGATCACCGTGCGGGCGACCAGCAGGGCCAGTACCACGACGATGGTGATGTCGAGAATCACGATCTGCAGGATAGTGAACCAAAGCAGTTCCTTCAGCTTCTCCCTGACCCCTTTTTCATCTGCATAGACGATGACCGAGCCGACCGGCTTTCCCTCGAACTCCAGTGCGCGTTTGCGATTCACCGTGTCCAGGTCAGGTGCCTGCTTTGGGTCAGTGAGGCTTCCATCTGCGGTTTTTATGCGCGAGAGCAGTAACTTGCCGTCCTTGTCACGGACAGCGACCGCTTGTAATCCCTCGGACCTGAGTTCGGACTCAATGGAATCCACCGCAAACTGCAGCTCAAAATTCCACAGTGGCCCCGGCAATGAAGCGGAAAGTCGTTCAGCAGCTTCGCCCACCTGGCTTTGCAGGGAGTGCAGCAACTGGCCCCGCTCTTTCTGATGGGTATAGACGCCCAAACCGGCAATCACGATCGTGACAACGATGACAACCTGGAGATTCAGTCGCGTGCGGATTTGCATGTTGAGTTGCAGTTTCGGGGTTAGCGTAAGCGTAGCAGTACACTGTGCAAGTGCAATTTGCAGGCAGATCGATTGTGTGACCTAGAAGTCAGGCGTCCAGGTCACCTTAAGGCTGACTGCGCGCTGAATCTCTGATTGAAAATCAGCGACAAACGGGTCCGCTGGTGCTTCCACGGTGCGCTTGTCCAGCAGGTGTTCGAAGGCCAGGGAGACATCGACTTCCGGGGTGGCATGCCAGCCCAGGCGTACATCCATCTCGATATAGGACGGAATATTCTGCGCGGTTCGCGCATCTGCGTAACGCAGGGTCGTGTCCACTTCGAAGCCACGTGGCAGGTTCATGTAGGAACGGATGTTGGCGCGGTTGCGGCTGATGGAGCCCTCGCTGTACCTGGGTTCGACATATGCCCACCAGGTCTGCAACTGCCACCATTGCGCAGGTTGCCAGTCGAGCACGAACTCACCGCCGTAATAATCTTCACTGACGTTGTTTTCGGTAGCCAACTGCAGGGGATTGGCCTGGGGGGTCGGCACGAGGCCTTCCCGAAGCCGCTTGGTGAACAGCGTCACGTCGGTCGATACGCTGTCGCTCAGATCCCAGCGGTGGCCGATATCCACGGAGTACAGTATCTCGGATTGTGAACTGGGTTCGGGAATGATCTGGACGGGGCCGACCGCGGACAGTGTCAGGTTGACGTCCTGTTCCGAGCGGCTCGGGGTACGCGTTGCCCGCGAAGCGGAAACCCAGAAAGTCTGCGCTTCATCGCGCTTCCACAGCAGCTTCACGCTGGGTTGATATTCGAAGTGGGAAAAATCGTTGTATTCGAACTTGGTGCCGGCAATCAGGTTCAGCACGTCGGGGATCGCCTCGTGGTCATATTGTACGAATGCCGTCCAGAGACGCCGGCTCGCGGCATCCGGCGTAAAAAAAACCACGGGACTGCCGTCCAGTTCATCCTGCGTGAGCCGGAAACCGCCACCCCAGATCCAGTTGTGCCTCCTGGATGCAGACCAGGTGTGCTGGTACTCCGCGTCGTATGTTTCCTGGCGAAGCTTGAAAATAGTCGGCAAATCGCGCACGACGAGGTCGTAGTACACCTGAAACTTCAGTTCCTCACCGGCATTCACATGATGCGTCTTGCGGCCGAGCAGGTTCAGTCCATGCAACTCCAGGTCGTTGGTGCGGTACGGGGTGCCAGCGATTGCCGGAAACACGGTGCGGAAACTTTTGCTGCCGGAGTACATGTCGCCCTGCACTGTGAAGATATCATTCGTTTCGTCCACCTCGCCATCCAGGCGAAAGCCTGCCTGGTGCAACCGCCATGCGTCATGGCTTCCTCCACCCTGCAGCAGCTGTGACTCATCCGTATGCTGGCTGCGCAGGTGAAAGCGACCGAACCACTGGTCGTTGAGCTTCGCGCCGTGCCGGAACTGCGCAATGTTGTCGTCGGAGCCGACAGACCCGGTGACCAGCGTTCCGGTCGTGTCTTTTGCCTTGCGGGTGATGATGTTAATGATGCCGTTGGTCGCATTGGACCCCCACATCACGGCCCCGGGGCCGCGGATAATCTCAATCCGTTCCACATCTTCCAGCAGGGTGTCCTGAATGTTCCAGAACACACCGGAGAACAGGCTGTTGTACAGAATGCGCCCGTCACGCAGAACCAGCATGCGATTGGCGTACTGACCGGAAGCGTCCCGGATATCGACCGCCCAGGAGTTCGCGTTAAACCGTGCCACCTGCATCCCCGGCACCATGCGGAAGACCTCCGCGAGGTGGGTTACACCGCTGCGACGAAGGTCATCACGGGTGATGACATAGATGGCGCTGGGTGCATGCCGGGACAGCTCGACCTGGCGCGATACAGAGGTGACCTTGATCTGCAGCAACTGTGGCAGAGAGAGTTCAAATAGGTCGTTTTCTGCATAGGCACCCGCGCCGCTGGATTGGAGCAGCACACCCAGCAGAACTGCCAGTGCGGGGAGACGTTTCTGAGAGCAGAAAAGACTGTTCATTTGGAAATCCGGAAGATCGGGGCAACTGATTACCACTGGACAGACAATAGGTGATACCCGTTGGCTTGGCCAGTTCAGGGGGCAGGTCGCGCGAGGGATCCCGTGTGCCCCGGGTCGTCCTGAGCGGAGGCGGCACAAGCACTGTCATCCCGAGCCTGTCGAGGGATCTCGTGTGTCCTGTGTCGTCCTGAGCGGAGGCGACACCGCGTGTCGCCGCAGTCGAAGGATCTCGGCCAGGGTACGAAGAACTGCCCGGGTATCTCGTCAATCGTTCGGGGTCCTTCGACTTCGCGCTGACGCGCTCCGCTCAGGATGACGGTTTTGGGGCTATTTCTTCCGCAGATCAATCATCGGGATATTATCGCCGCCGGTATACACCGGCAGAACGCCATTCCACTGCTCAACCTTTTTCAGCTCGATGTAGTTGGGTGAGCGGGCCAGGGTGGTGTTGATTACGTCGATTTTATAGGCCTCGGCATCCGCCAGTGCCTTGATCTTCTGTGCTTCCAGCTTGGCTGCTTCAAACTCGGATTCCGCCTGCTTGACCTTCTGGTTCTGTTCCGTCGCAAAGCGCTCCAGTTCCGCTTCCTGCTTCAGAACTTCCTGCTCCCGGCGCTTGGTTTCGGTGATCGCGGT
>JBFJWR010000139.1:0-7436 GCA_041623535.1 Pseudomonadales bacterium | reverse complement strand
GGACCGCCACGTCCGGCGAGCGATATCGACAAGGTGGATGGCAGGATCACCTTCAATACGCTGTCACCCTATGCCGGTATAGGCTGGGATTGGCGCGCTCCCGGCAGCGCCGGCTTGTCACTGAGCGCCGACCTGGGCGTGATGTACCATGGTGCGCCGCAGGCAACGCTGTCGGCCAATTGCAGCGCGTTGGCGCTTGCCTGTGACGACATTCGCCGCGATGTCGAGCAGGAAGAGCAGGACCTGAACGAAGCCCTGAAAAGCCTGAAGTGGTATCCGGTTGCGGCTGTGAACGGCACGTATCGGTTCTGAAGGATCTGAAGGGCGACACCGCTCGCCAGTCCGCCGCGGGGGGTGCTTTTTGCGGGCGTCTGCCGCGAACGGTACACGGATGTACATTAGAGAGCGGCAGTCGCCTTCGGAGCCGCCATGGATGGCGGCGGAGATTTAGCGGAAAGCGCACCCCGCGGTGGACGCCTCGCGACAGCCGTCCGGGTTTCCTGAACTGGTGCCCACGGTGATGCCTTCCAGCCAAGTGCCGTTCGGTTCCAAGCGGATTTTCCCGCCCCCTGACTTGCCATGTATATCGAGCCAGAACTTCCGGCGCCGCCAGTCATGCATCTGGCGTACATGGTCTCCCGTCGATTCTTCGTCTCCTGCCGGCCCGCTGTTTATACTGTTCAGCGAGTCCTGACTGCCACCAGCGGTCGCAGAGTAACTCTTCCCATCCTGGAGGATGACCATGAATTATTTCGTTACCGGGGCCACCGGTTTTATCGGGCGCTTCGTCGTGGAGCGTCTGCTGCATATCCGCGGAGCCACGGTTTACGTGCTGATTCGCAAGTCTTCGAAAGAAAAGTTTGAAAGCCTGAAGGAGCAGTGCGGCGCCGCGCCCGGTGAACTGGTACCGGTGTGGGGTGATATCACGCAGCCCGGGCTGGTGGATGCCGCGACGCGCAGGAAACTGGCCGGACAGATCCATCATGTGTTCCACCTCGCCGCTGTCTACGACATGAACATGGATGACGAAACCGGGGACCGGATCAACAACGAAGGAACGCGCAATGTCGTCAACTTCGTGAACGAACTGGGTGGCGCAGCGACCCTGCAGCACGTGAGTTCGGTTGCGGTGGCGGGAGGCCAGTGGATCGGCTCGTTTACCGAGAGGATGTTCGACGAGGGGCAGGACGTCAGTCATCCGTACTACCGCACCAAGTTCCAGTCCGAGAAAATCGTGCGCGAGGAGTGCACGCAGCCGTGGCGAGTCTATCGGCCGGGCATGGTCGTCGGTTCATCCGAATCCGGGGAAATGGACAAGATCGACGGCCCTTATTACATGTTTCCGATCATCAAGCGCATCCGCAACAGCATTCCGAAGTGGCTGCCGCTGGTCGGCGTCGAAGGCGGCAAGCTGCCCATCGCACCGGTTGATTACGTGGCGGATGCCATGGTCGCGATTGCGCATCAGAAAGGGCATGACGGCAAGGCGTTTCACCTTGTACAGCGTCCGGCCGATTCGCTGGGGCGCGTGATGGAGATCCTGTTCGATGCCGCGCACGGACCGGGATTTGCCCGCCAGTTTACGCTGCCACACCTGCCGAAGGTCGTGGCCCGTGGGCTGAAGGGCAGCGCCAGGGCGCTGCCGCTGGATAAAGCGATGCGCCAGATGTCGCGCGCGCTGGGGCTGCCGGTTTCCGCGGTGGGCTACATGACGAACCAGTCTGTGTTTGATGACCGGCAGGCGCGCGCAGCGCTGAAAGAGACCGATATTCGTTGTCCGCCGCTCAAGGAGTATGCCGAGAAGCTCTGGCGCTACTGGGAGGACTGCATGGATTTTCCCGAGCCGGACGAGCGCGCCAGGCGCAAGATCGCCGGCAAGGTGGCGATGATTACCGGCGCTTCCAGCGGTATCGGCCTGGATGTGGCCAAGAAACTGGCCGCCGCAGACGCGACCGTGGTGCTGGTTGCCCGCAGCCGCGACAAACTCGAAGAGATGGCCGATATTATCCGCTCGCATGGTGGTGATGCCTATGCGTATCCCTGCGACCTGAATGACCTGGATGCTATTGACACTCTTGCCGAGCAGGTGCTGGCAGACCTCGGTCACGTTGATATCCTGGTCAACAATGCCGGCCGGTCCATCCGCCGTGCGGTTTGGGAATCTCTGGACCGCTTTCATGATTTCGAACGTACCATGCAGCTGAATTATTTCGGCGCGATTCGCCTGATCATGCGCCTGCTGCCGGCGATGTCGAAGAACAAGGACGGCCATATCATCAACATTTCCAGTATCGGGTGCCTGGCCAATGCACCGCGGTTCTCGTCCTACGTGGCCAGTAAGGCGGCACTGGATGCGTTTTCCCGTTGCCTGTCTGCCGAGGTGAAGTCCTGGAACATTGATGTCTCGACCATCTACATGCCGTTGGTGCGTACACCGATGATCGCGCCGACCAAGATCTATGACTACGCGCCGGCCTGGTCTGTGGATGCGGCATCCGACACGGTGCTGGATGCCGTTATCAAGCGGCCCAAGCGGGTTAAAACCTTAGTCGGGCAGACCGCGGAGATCAGTTACGCGTTGTGGCCGCGGATCAACGACTACTTCCTGAGCAAGGGCTACCACCTGTTCCCGACGTCCGTCGCCGCCAAGGGTGCGCGGGGTCAGGACGCGCGTCCCAGTGCCCAGGGCGTGGCCCTGGCCCACCTGCTGCGGGGTGCGCACCTGTAATAAGCTGACGGGGCCGCCGTATTGGCGGGGCTGGTCGCCGGAAAGGACGCCGGCGAACCGATCCGCCGATTCAGGGAATCTGTTGGAAATTATGCGTTTATATCGGGCCGGCCGGTGCTAAGATGCTTGTTTAGTGATCAATATGGTCGTGGAACAAGCGCGCAATGCCGGACTGGTTGGGAATTCGATTTCTGGATGAAGCGGCCGCTTACGGCTCGGTAGTCCTCGAGTGCGATCACGATCCGCTACTGGTTGGTGTGTCCTGGCTGGTAGCACTGCTGGCTTCCTGGGTATGCCTGCAGGTGGCGGGCCAGATCCGGACCGTGACCGTACGGATGCGCGCAATCTGGATCGGCTTGTGCGCGCTCGCTTTTGGCGGTGGCGTCTGGTCCATGCATTTCCTGGCCATGCTGGCCTACCGTACACCGATTGCCATTTCCTACGACTGGCCCATCACCACCGGCTCACTGCTGTTGGCCGTGGGTGGGGCTTACCTGGCGATCGACCTCGTGAATCGCGGTTCGCTGCGAATATGGAAAATCATTGCCGGCGGTCTGCTTCTTGGCCTGACGCTGATCAGCATGCACTACATGGGTATGCAGGCGATTCGTTCCGAAGGGCGGTTCTTTTACGATCGTGAATTGTTCTTCTTCTCGGTGGCGATTGGCATCATCGCGGCCGCATCGGCGCTGACGCTCACGCAACTGGTACCGCGACTGGATCCGCATTCTGCGGTAATGCTGCAGCTTACCGCGTCATTGCTGATGAGTTTTGCGATCACGGGCATGCATTACACCGGCATGGCTGCAGCGGTTTTGTACGTGGATCAGCCATTGGTCTTTCTGCAGCCGTCAGGGGGCATCCCGACAGCGCTGGCAGTGTCCGTTACAGCGGTTACGCTGACGCTGCTGTCCATTGCCATGCTGAACGTGGTGTATGGTCGTCGCCTCGCTGCCGAGTCCGAGGAGCGGCAGGCGCTCACCGCGGAGTTGTATCGCCACAACCAGATCATCGACAGTATTCCGGATGCCATCCTGTTCGTTGACGAACATCTTACCGTACAGAATGCGAATGAGTCGGCAGATCAGCTTTTCAAGCCGGAAGGGGGCGATGCAGCCTGGCCGCCACTGTACGATTATATTCCCGGCATCATTGAACTGGATAAAGCAGCCCGCCGACTGGGTGGGAAACAGTTCATGGAGGCATCGGCGGTGGATGCCAGGGGGCGGGAGTTCCCGATTGAACTGAGCCTGTCGAACGTAACCGTGGCGGGTTCGAGCTTACTGGTGGTGGTGTGTCGTGATATTTCCGCACGCAAGCGGGCGGAAGCGCATATCCAGGGGCTGCTGGAAGAGAACAAGCGACTGGCCATCACGGATACGCTTACCGGGTTGCCCAATCGCAGGCATTTCGTGCAGTCCATCGAGAAGGAAATCAATCGCTGCGAGCGCTACGGCCATGAACTGTGTGTGCTGTTGGTTGACCTCGATCATTTCAAGCGTGTGAACGACACCTGGGGACATGCCGTGGGCGATGCGGCCTTGCGCGTCATGTCCGGTGTGTTGCGCAGCATCGCGCGCGATTCAGACCTCTTTTGTCGCTTCGGTGGCGAGGAATTCCTGCTGGCGCTGCCTGAAACGTCCACCGGGGAGGCGCGGGTTGTTGCGGAACGGCTGCGAGAGTCTCTCGCTGAAAGTGCGGTGGATGGTGGTGACGGTCAGCACTTCAATATCACGTGTAGCATCGGCGTTGCGCAATGGCGGGCTGGCGACACGTTCGACGTGACGGTGGGTGATGCGGACAAGGCGCTCTACCTGGCCAAGGAGCAGGGCCGCAACCGGGTTGCCGTGGCGCCGGTTCGTGCGGTTGAAAACGAACGTGCGGACTCCCCCGGCAAACAGGCGGTGCTGCAGACTGTGCCCCGGCGCCGCGTGGTTCGCCTGCGCGGGGATGACGATGCTTAGCGGAGTGCCGTTGTACCAGGCTGCGGTGCGGTCAGTGCCTACATTTGCGGATTAAACGTTTTTTATGGAGTGCTTTCGTACATGTCCAAGTTGCAAAATGAGATTCTGAAGGTCTGCCTGCTGGGTTTGTCACTGGCAATCGCGCCCGGCATGAGTCTGCGCGCAGAATCCCTCGGACAGGAGTTATCCGAGCAGGATATCCCGGCGAACTACCTGGCGCGGCCACCGGCTTTTCCGCTGAATTCCGAAATCTACGAATCCCATTACGGGCCGCGTACACCCGGTCGCAACGGCAGTCAGCTGGGAGCCGCCTGCCAGGGGAACCCGATGTTCCGTTCGGCGACGGGCATGTTCGATATCACGGGGCCGATCTGGGACCAGGAGATGGCCGGTTACGCCGACAACGAGCAGCTTTCAGAGGGCATCCACAATCGGCAGTGGGCACGCGCATTCGCGATTGAGTCCCCGTGCAATGGTAATCGCGTCATGCTGGTCAGCATTGACCAGGGACTGATGTTTCATGCCGTGAAACAGGGCGTTATTGAACTGATCGAAAGCAACAAGGCGCTGGACGGCCTGTATAGCTGGGAGAACATCCTGATCACGCCAACCCACTCGCATATGACAGCGGCGGGGCAGGCACATCACGATGCCTTCAACTTTTTTGCATATGGTCACGACGAGCAGAGTTACTCGGCGCTGGTTGTCGGAATCTATTCCGCGATTGAACGCGCGCACAGGAACCTGCAGGGTCGCAAGCCGGGGCATATCCTGTTCAACCAGGGTGAACTGTTGAACGCGACTGTGCAGCGCTCAATGCCTGCTTACCTGCGCAACCCGGAAAGCGATCGCAATCGCTGGGTGGATATCCAGGGCAACCCTGTCACGATCAATCGCAACGCGATTTCCCTGCTGTTGAAGGGTTCGGGGAATCAGCCCGACATAGGCATGCTCAACTGGTTTCCCATCCATGGCACCAGCATGGGGCAATACATCAAGTTGCTGTCCGGTGACAACAAGGGCTACGCGGCCTGGCGTTACGAGCGCGATCACGATGTCCGTTACCTGCAAGAGGAAAAGCATTTTGTTGCCGGGTTCTTCCAGGCAGACGAAGGGGATAATTCGCCCAATATTCATATCAATGATCCGCAATTGCTCAGCTCCGCCGATATCCAGTCTCGTGATGCGAATAACCCGAACTGGCGTCGCCGCGGTGGTGGCGAAAACGATTACCAGAGCACGCTGATATCCGGTACCAAGCAGTACCTGAAAGCGCGCGAACTCGCGGACAACGCCAACCAGCAACTGAAAGGCGGCGTGCAGTACGTACATGCGTTTATCGACATGTATCGCGCAAATCTCGAGCCGGCCCGTGCAGAGAAGTATGCCGGTAGCGAATTCGATACACCGTTTACACGAGCGCCCGGCAGTACGCCGGTATATGGCACCTGTGAACCGGCGTACGGGATCGCTTTTGCGGCGGGCGCAGAAGACGGTCGCGGCCCCCTGGCAGAAGGGCAGACCTGCGCGGCAGCCGACGATCCCAATCCCGAAAACTTCCAGGCCCTGTTCGAGGAAAACTTCCGGGCAGGTTCCGAGGATGGAGCGTTGCCACCAGGTGTTGCAGTGCCGGTGGGTTGCAATAATCCAGCCTACGACGCGCTGGGATATGCCTGCCATGCAGAAAAGCCGATTGCGATTCCGCTGGCCATGTCGCCGTTTGATCCACAGTCCCTGCAGTCGCTTTCTTCGCGGACCGTGCCGATGCAGATCATCACCATCGGTAATTTCGCCATCATCGGGCTGTCTTTCGAAGTGACCACGACTTCCGCGCGCCGCATTCGTGATGCCGTACTGGCTCAGCTGGCGCCACATGGCATCGATTACGCGGTGATTTCCGGACTATCCAATAACTACAACCATTACCTGACCACCCGTGAGGAATACTCCTCACAACAGTACGAGGGTGCTTCCACGGTGTTTGGGCCCTGGTCGCAGGAAGTCGTTCTGCAGGAACTGGAAAAACTTGCCGATGACCTGGTGGCCCGCCGTAACCTCGCCTCCACCGATTTCCTGCACGAGGCTGGTCGCCCGTACCGGACCCACCGCACGCAGTACGTGCATCAGCCGGACACGGCGGACAATGCGCCAGTCGGTGGAAGGACCTATGGCGAACTGTTGTCTGACCCTGAGGGTGGGAAATTCGCACACGGCGAACTGGTATCCGCGCGTTTCGTGGCGCGTAATCCGCGGGCTGACTTCCGTCAGCATGACACCTACCTGGCGGTAGAGCGGGAGATGGCCCCCGACCAGTGGCAGCGCTTCCATACCGATAACGACTGGTCGACACGCGCCCAGTATGACAAGGCCTCCACGCCGCTGGAGCAGCAATACATGGGCGTTACCATCAGCTGGGTGATTCCACCCCAGGCCCCCGCGGGCCGCTACCGCCTGGTGTATTACGTGGCTGAAAAGGCTCATGCCACCGGTCCGTTTACCGTGGCAGGCGGTGATTAGGCGGCGCGCGTAGCGCGAATACCCCGTCGCCCTGAGCGGCGCGCAAAGCGCAAACACCCCGTCGCCCTGAGAGGAGCGCGCAGCGCGGAGTCGAAGGGTCTCGTGGGGTTACCAGATACCTGGAGAGTGCGTAATACAACGTCCGAGATCCCTCGACAAGCTCGGGACGACGGACACGCATCGTCCTGAGCGGAGCGCGCAGCGCGGAGTCGAAGGGTCTCGTGGGG
>JBFJWR010000138.1:0-7464 GCA_041623535.1 Pseudomonadales bacterium | reverse complement strand
GTTCCCGGTATTCCGGATGGCGAGCACATCGGTTTTCGTCGTGATGCGCACGCCCGCTTCCGTGCAGTCGTCCAGCAGCATCTGCAGAATCTGCTTGGATGACTCATCGCAGAACAACTGCCCGAGCTCTTTCTCGTGGTAGGCGATGCCGTGTTCCTGCACCCGGGCAATGAAGTCCCACTGCGTGAAACCGGCCAGTGCCGATTTGCAGAAATGCGGATTGGCCGACAGGTAGTTCTGCGGGCTGGCTTCCAGGTTGGTGAAGTTACAACGACCGCCGCCGGACATGAGGATCTTCTTGCCGACCCGGTTGGCATGCTCAATCAGCCAGACACTACGACCGCGCCGACCCGCCTCGATGGCGCACATCAGCCCGGCAGCGCCGCCACCGATGACGATTACATCCGGTTCTGAACCCTTCACGCCAACAGCCGTCCGTCCGAAAGAAAGGCTGCACCATAGCGCATGCCGGCCGTGAGCGCTCGGCCGGGTAGTGCTCGCAGGCGCAATCTCACGCCACCGTTTATGCTGGCAGTATCCCGGCGCAAACTGCGCGCGGAGCCTGAGCGACTGCCTGCCATGCTGATCTGGAAAAACTTTCTCATCGCGAGTCCCGTATTTTCGGCTGGTTCGTCGTCGACGGTGTTTGTTCCGTGTTGCCGGGCGGTGGGCTGGAGGGCGTTTACTACCCGGCTGTCAACGCGTTGGCTCGGAAAGCCATTTCAGAATGTGAATCAACCTGCGCATAAATCCACCACACATGAGGTATCATTCCGCCATGGAGCGTCCTGATCGCTGGGGGCGCCTGGAAAGGTTGCGATGCATTTTAGAATTCTCCATATAGACGACGATCCGGATGAGGCCATCACGCTGCGCGAGTGGTTGGGCGATATTCCGGGGTTCAGCTTTGAACTGGAATCAGTCACCGGAACGGCGGAAGCCGAGCAGCTGCTGGGTAGCGGGCAGTACGACATGCTCATCGCCGACAATCGTCTGGCCGGTCATGACCGGTATCGCAGCGGCAGCAGTTTTTTCGCCTACCTGATTGACCTGGGAGACATCCGGCCCAAGATACTCCTGAGCGGCGCACCGCCGGATTTGCTCCATGATCGTACGCAGTCGCTGATTGCCAACGGCCACATGGCGTTCATTCCCAAGGATGCGCTGAGCGCCTCCGTGCTCGAGCCGGTCATGCGGCATTTTTCCCAGTCAATGGCAACATCCGAAAGCCGGGAAAAGCTGCATACTTTTTTTAAGCCGGTGCTTCCCTTTAGCGGCTTTACCGAGGCAGCCAACAACCTGACCAAGCGGCTGCAGTCACTGTTCGGGTTTCGCCTGGCGATGATGACCCGGGTCAGTGGGGACGACTGGATTGTGCTGAACGCCCATGACAGTGGCTACGGTGTGAAAGCGGGTGATGTCTATCATTGGTCGGATTCGTTCTGCTCGCGGATGGTGGCCGGTCACGGCCCGATGTATTCCGCGAACGTGGCGAATGTTCCGGCCTACCAGGAAGCGCCGGTTGGTGAAGCCATGGAAATCGCCTGCTACCTGGGCATCCCCATCTGCCGTGCGGACGGGTCGCTGTTTGGCACCGTGTGCGCGATCGACCCGGCGCCGCGTGCCGAGGCCATCGAGGCCGACCTGCCGGAGATTCTCTACGAGTGCAAATTGCTGGGCACCATCCTCGATGGCGAACTGCAGCGCGAAGAACTCAAACGCGAACTGGAAAAAGCCGTCGCCGAATCGAAAAGCGACGAACTGACCGGGCTCTATAACCGCCGCGGCTGGGAAGATCTGCTTGAATCCGAGGAACAGCGCTGCAAGCGGTACGGCCACCCGGCCGGTGTGCTGATGATTGATGTGGATGGTCTGAAGGAATTGAACGACGTTCAGGGACACGAGGCGGGCGACCAGTTGCTGAAGCAGGCCGCGCAGGTGATCCGCCAGAGTCTGCGGCGTGAGGATATTGCTGCCCGCATCGGTGGGGACGAGTTTGCGGTGCTGGCGGTCGAGGCGACAGCGGACGCGGCCGGGGAACTGGTCCGGCGTATGCAGAAGCTCATGCTCGATGCCGGCGTCGAACTGTCGATTGGTTATGCGCAGCGCGAGCCGGCAGGAACGCTGGCCGCGAGTTTGCAGGTGGCCGATGAACGGATGTACGCGGAGAAGTCGCGGCGCAAAGCCGGCGCGCCCTGAAATCGCTGCCACCGGGCGCGCACGCCATCCTCCGCGACGATGACCCCGTTTCCTAATTCCACTGCTGCGGCACGCGCCGCAGTAACGATGTGTCGTAGCCCATTTCTGCGATGCGCCGGACCAGTTGCCGGTAATCGGCGTCCGGAATCTCCGGCGTACGGGCCATGATCCAGACGTAATCACGCCGGTTCCGCGCAATGATGGTCTGCGAGTAATCCGGCGCCAGGTACACGATGCGGTAGTCCGCACGGATCGGCCAGATGAATTGCATGCCCCAGGTCGCGTTGCCGGTTTCTTCCCGGACGAAACCGCGCGCGGTATAGGTTTTTTCCGGCCCGTGGAAGCTGTCTGCCCGATAGCTGAACGTGGTTGCAATACTGCCGTCTTCATTGAGCGCGTAGTTTTCCACCGCGTTGTGGGCGCCGCCCTCGATGAACGTGGGAATATTGGCGATTACGTACCAGTCGCCCATGAAGCGGCCGAGTTCGACATGTTCTACGGTTTTCAAATCCGGCAGGTTGCCAGCGCAGCCGGACAACAGCATCAGGGTGCAGAGGAAACCGCTGGCGGAAAGAATCCGCCGGCACGAACGTGAAGCACCAGGCGGGTTCGTTGCCAGGTGCGGCTTCACGAGGCGCTTTCCGATTTCGGGCGGCCGGGGAAAAACGCGTTGGTCCGCGCGATGTACGCGGCATATTCCGGGCGCCGCTCACCGATGTCGCGCTCCAGCATGGCGACGCCGGACACGCGCAGCAGCAGAAACGTCATCAGCAACGGCCCGGGCAGCGACCACCAGCCGCCGGCGGGCAGGGCAAACAGGAAAAAGCCCCACCAGATGCAAAAGTCACCAAAGTAATTCGGGTGCCGGGTGAGGCGCCACAGTCCGGTTTGCAGTACTTTTCCCCGGTTCGCGGGGTCGGCCCGGAACCTTGTCAGTTGCAGGTCACCGACCGCCTCGAAAAACAATCCGGTGGCCCACAAGAGGAAGGCGGCGGCATCGAGCGCGCCCAGCGACTGGCTGCCCGCCATGGCCGCCAGCAGCGGCAGGGAAATGAACCATGCCAGCACTGCCTGCAGGCCGAACACGATGTACAGGCTCTTCCACGCAAAATGCGGCTCATTGTTGCGGCGGATCTGCTGGTAACGGAAGTCTTCGCCTGCGTCCCAGTTGCGCCACGTGATGTAGCCGGCCAGGCCCAGCGACCAGATCAGCACCAGCACGAGCACCAGCACGCCACGTGGCCCGATCTCGCTGTTCCATGCATAGGTGTAGGCCGCGAGCAGGAACAGCAACGACCACATGCTGTCGACGATGCTCACATCGTGCCGGCCGAGGCTGACCAGCCAGCCGGCCACGCCGAACAGCAGCAGGACGGCGAGCCCGGGCAGCCAGATCTCGAGGAGCATCATGAATATCCTGTTCCTGTTCCCGTTTCCGTTCAGACCGTGATGATCGCCAGCGTGTTCGTCCCGCTGCCGACCCCGAAGCGTTCGCCATGGGTCAGGATGAAGCGCTGGCCCTCGCTGCTCAGGCCACGCCGTTGCAGGGTGGCCATGGCTTCCGCGGTGACACCTTCGGCCTCATCGGAGTGGGCGTCGAACAGGATGGGCAGCACGCCGCGATACAGGCGCATGCGGCGCAGCGTGTCGACATTGCGGCTCAGCGCATAGATCGGCAGGCCGGAGCGCAGGCGCGACATCCACAGCGGCGTGGAACCGGATTCGGTCAGGCAGATGATGCCACCGACATCGTCGAGGTGGTTGGCCGCGTAAACCGCGGACATGGCGATCGCCTCGTCCACTTTCTCGAACCGCTCGTTGATGCGGTAGCCGGACTTGCGCGTGATCGGTTGCAACTCGGCACCGAGACAGGTGTCGGCCATGGCACGTACCGTTTCCACGGGGAAGCTGCCGGTGGCGGTTTCGGCGCTGAGCATGACCGCGTCGGTGCCGTCGAGCACTGCGTTCGCCACGTCGAACACCTCGGCGCGGGTCGGCACCGGGCTGTTCACCATGGACTCCATCATCTGCGTGGCCGTGATGACGATGCGGTTCATGGCGCGGGCCCGGGCGATCAGCTTTTTCTGGATGCCGATCAGCTGCGCATCACCGACTTCCACGCCGAGGTCGCCGCGCGCCACCATGATGCCGTCTGAAGCCGCAATGATTCCGTTCAGCACTTCGTCGTTGGCGACCGCTTCGGCCCGTTCAATCTTGGCGATGATCCGCGCTTCGCTGTCATGCTCCTGCAGCATCGCCCGCACTTCTTCTATATCTGCGCCGCAGGCAGGAAAGGAAACCGCCACGTAGTCCAGCCCGAGTGCGCGGGCCTGCGTGGCGTCCTCGCGATCCTTGCCGGTGAATGCCGAGGCAGACAGGCCGCCGCCGAGGCGGTTCAGGCCCTTGCGGCTCGACAGGTGCCCGCCCAGCAGCACCGTGCAGGACACGCGGGTATTCTCCACCTTGTTGACCGTCAGGCGGATGCGTCCGTCGTCCAGCAGCAGGGTGTCGCCAGCCTGGACGCTCTCAGGCAGGGGATCATAATCGGACCCCACTGCAGTGGCGTCGCCGTCGTCCTGCCCGAGACTGCAGTCCAGGGCGAAGGCTGCACCTTTCTCCAGTTCGACGCCACCATCGCGAAAACCACGGATGCGAATCTTGGGGCCCTGCAGGTCGCCCAGCAGGGCGACTTCCACGCCCAGTTGCTCAGCAGCCTCGCGGACCAGGCGGGCGCACTCCAGGTGGCTTTCGATGCTGCCATGCGAAAAATTCAGCCGGAACACGTCCACGCCGCTCCGGATCAACTCTGCAATCACCGCTGCGCTGCTGCTGGCTGGCCCCAGCGTGGCGACGATCTTGGTGCGGCGGTAGCGGTGGGCTTGCAGATTCTGGCGCATATTCAGTACCGGGTTATCACGGGATGGAAGTCGTAATGGTAGCACCCGGTGCCTGCTTACCCGTCGGAAAATACGCCAGTTTGATCATGAATTGGACGACGGGCGGGTCGGCGGTTTAGCGTCCGGCATGCTCGTTGCCGGGGCAGCGCAACAATGCAGCGGTGTTTCAATTGACCTGTGAGCCATGGAGTGCCAGTTTACGGTGAGCCCTCATCGACCCGGCCGGAGCCGGACAGGAAATCAACGACAGATGTCACAGCATCCCGGCAGCGAAAAACCGCGAATTCCACTGCATCGGTGCGGCTGGGTGCAGCTGGCGCTGCTGATCGTTTTATCAATGTCACTGGGCGCCTGCACCAGTGCCAAGCATTACCGGGCCGCCGGTGGAACGGTGGTACGCGATAATCCGCGGGTACTGTTGATGCCACCTGATGTACTGGTGCTGGAAGTGACGACGGCCGGTATCCCGATTCCACGCGCGGACTGGTCGGCACGCGCGCAGCACACGCTGCTGGGTGTGACCAACGATGCGGTGCATGGTCGGGGCGGAGTGCTCGTGCCGTATCAGCGTCCCGATGAAGATTCCGCCATCTCGATTGCCGAGGCGCACCTGCCCGCGCTGCGCCTGTACCAGACCGTGCTGCAAACCATCCTGACCTATCGCTATGGTGGCGGTGGACAGGGTCGGCCACCGGAACTGGTGACCAAGGGACGGGAGGGGCTGTCCTGGACCCTCGGCAATACGGTTGTCCCGCTGCGGGCAAAGTACAACGCCGATTACGCGCTGTTTCTGACCTACCGCCAGGCGTCCTCCAATGCCGGGCGGGCCATGTTGTCAGCGGCGGCGTTTGTTCTGTTCGGCGCCATCTCCACCACCAGCCAGTCGGTCGGGCTGGCGACGCTGGTCGACCTGCATACTGGCGAAGTGGTCTGGACCAACCTGCTTTCCGGACAAGCGGTTGAGGTCGGTGAACCCGAAGGGTTGCGCGAGAAGGGCCTTAAATTACTGCAGGGCTGGCCGTTGTGAGGCGCGTGCACGTGCCGGCGCTGATGCTGCTTGTCCTGCTGGGTGGCTGTGCGTTCGACGCACAGCGGGTGGATCCGAAAAGTCCGCAGCCGAGCCAGCCGATGGAAGAGGGGCTGTGGGAAATCTCCCGCAAGTTCGAGGAAGCCATCGCCATCTCCGGGCGGCGGGTGGATGATGCCGCGCTGGAAAGCTATCTGCAGGAAGTCGGCTGTCGCGTTGCCGGGCCGCACTGTCCGTCGATCCGCGTGTACCCGATCATTGCGCCGGATTTCAACGCGTCCATGTCGCCAAACGGTTTCATGCAGGTGTGGACCGGCCTGATGTTACGGGCGGAAAACGAAGCGCAACTGGCGACGGTGCTGGGGCACGAGGTGACGCATTACGTGGAACGTCACTCCCTGGAACGGCTGGAGGCGACAAGACGTACCGCCAACCTGCTGCTGGCCGCGCAGTTCGGCCTGTTTGCCGGCGGCTACAGCGCCATCAGTTCCGGCCCGGTGCGGGTCAGCCTGGGGGACGTGACCAGTCTGGTCGCCGGTGGCTACCTCGCTGCCTATTCACGGGAGCACGAGGACGAGTCAGACCGGGGTGGGTTCGATCAACTGGTGAAAAGCGGTTATGCAGCGGCCGAGGCGTCTGCCGTGTGGCGTCACCTGATTGCCGAACAGGAAACCTGCGACCTGCAGCGGCCGGCAGCCCTGTTCGCCTCACACCCGCCCACGAAAGAGCGCATGGAAACCCTGGAAAAACTCGCCAACGGCGCACCGGCCGGCGAAACCGGCAAGGAACGGTTTCTGGCCGCCACGCTGCCCCACCGCGCCGGCTGGATCCGCCAGGAACTGGCGCAGCGCCGGTTGTGCCGGGTGAAAGTGGTGCTGGAGCGCCTGCTGGAGCAGGGCGCGAATCCCGGTGAACTGCATTATTTTCTCGGTGAGGTGTATCGCCTGCGCAACGAGGAAGGCGATGACGGGAAAGCGCTGGCCGCGTATAGCCAGGCGACCGTTGCGGCCGGCGCGCCACCGGAAGCGCATCGTGAACTGGGGCTGGCCCTGCGCCGGGCCGGCAGGCGCGCAGATGCAAGCGCCGCACTGCAGGCCTACCTGGACCGGACAGGTACACCGCAGGATGCGGCGATGATCCAGGCCTACCTCGAGGAACTGAAGTGAACGCCTGCGCCCGGCTGGTGTGCCTGCTGACGCTGACGGTGTTGTTGGCCGGCTGCGCCATGAGCGGTCGTGGCATTGATCCCGGAGAATCGCGCGAAATATTCGACCAGTACCGCGTGCAGTCGCAGGCCAGCTGGTCGCGCACCGGCTGGCGCAACGTCGAAATCTGGACCGT
>JBFJWR010000137.1:0-7518 GCA_041623535.1 Pseudomonadales bacterium | reverse complement strand
GATTCAACATGAACCCAATACGTTCAATGCCACCCTGCGCGCCGGCCTGCTTGCCCGTGGCCACCAGCTGAAATCAGTAGGGCGCGAGTACGGCAACATGCAGGCAATCTTTTGGAATCGCCGGCTGGGAACAGTGACTGCCGCCAGCGATCCACGCGGTATCGGCGCCGCGATGGTTCGCTGAACAGGCAAAAAAAAGCCCCGAATCACCAGGGGCGATCCGGGGCTTTCCCGTTTAGCTCGCTGCCACGCCCGACATTGCGGGCGGAACAGGTATCAGAAGTTCAGCTGGCTATCCGGAATGCGGTCAACGCATCCGAGGCAGCGGAAAAACGTATTCTTGGCCGGTTCGATGAACAGCGTGTCGGCCGCTTGCCCGGTATTTCCACCCAGTGCCGTGAAAGGCAGGCTGACTATGAATACTGCGCCGCCAATCAGTGTCGCGCCGAGCATGAACGGGCGGGCCACGACCAGATCGCCAGTCATTCGCAGTGCGCTGGGATCACGATCGGACTCTGTTCTCGCCTGGCTCACCGTCGGCAGGGTCAGCAACAGCGTCGCCAACGTGGCGGCCAGAGTTTTGCGCAAGCGTGGGGAATTCATGATCGTCGCTCCTTGTCTGGAAAGTACTCGCGGAAACCGCCGTAAAGTCTAATCATAGCTGAAAATATTAGACCAGATGTATTACTTCTGACAGTCCGGGCACCAGTAGGTGCTCCGCTGCCCGAGGCGTCGCATGCGAATCTCACTGCCACACCGGCCACATGGCTCTCCGGCACGCCCGTAGACCGCCAGGTGGCGGGCAAAATACCCCGGTTCGCCAGATCCATCCACAAAATCGCGCAGGGTCGTTCCACCCTGTTCTATGGCGCTAGTAAGTACCGACTTCACGGCGGTCGCCAGTTCGTCGTAGCGAGCCTGGCCAATGCGCCCGCTGGCTATTGCCGGACGTATGCCCGCCAGGAACAGCGCCTCGCTGGCATAGATGTTGCCCACACCAACCACGTTGGCAGCATCCATCAGGAACGGCTTGACGGCCACCCGGCGCTTGCGCGAGCGTCGGAAGAGGTGGCCACCGTCGAAGTCGTCAGCCAGTGGCTCCGGGCCCAGGCTGGCCAGCAAGGGATGCATCAGGGGTTCCGCGCCGGCCAGCAGCACGGCACCGAAACGGCGCGGATCATGGAAGCGCAGCACCAGGCCGTTGGCGAGGCAGATTTCAACATGGTCGTGTTTGCGCAATGGCGCATCGGGCGCCGTCAGACGCAGGCTGCCGGACATGCCCAGGTGCACAAGCAGTGTTTCCCCAGGAATGCGGAACAGCAGGTATTTACCACGCCGTTGCAGGTCGAGAATCTTCTGCCCGGCCAATATCGCGGGCAATTGCCCGGGGACCGGCCAGCGCAATCGGCCATCGTGGACGCGCACGGATTTTACGCGCACGTTGACGATCCGGGGTGCCAGTCCGGCGCGCACGGTTTCCACTTCGGGCAGTTCAGGCATACACGGTTCTTTCGCTCTAACATGTTGTTGAACAACCGCGCCGTGCGGTTGTTCATCCGGCGAGCCATCCATGACGCGCGACAGAGGGTTGTTGAAAAAGGTTTCTCAACAGCCTGCAAACGGCGCATTACAATGTAGGCCCGCGTGATTGTGCATCAGGAGCTGTTTCATTTCCCGCCCGACCCCAACCCACTGGCTGCTCGGCATCGACACGGGCGGCACGTTTACCGACTTCGTATTGTATGACGGGCGGCAGATGCGCACGTGCAAGGTACTCTCCACGCCGGGCGCGCCCGAGCAGGCAATCCGTACCGGCATCCGCATCCTCGGCCTCGAGGAGCGCCTGCAGCAGGGCGCCTTGCACATCGTGCATGGCACCACCATTGCCACCAATGCCGCACTGCAGGGCCAGGGCGCGCGGACTGCGCTGATTACCAATCGCGGCCTGACTGACCTGCTCACGATCGGCAGGCAGGCGCGCCAGGAGTTGTACCAGTTGGCGGTGCCCGCACTACGGCCACCGGTCCCCGCGGCCTGGTGTTTTGCCGCTGACTGCCGCCTGGATGCCGATGGCAACACGCTGCAGGAACTGACTGCAGAGGACCTCGCCAGGCTGGCCACAGCGGTATCGGCGGCAGATGTGCAGGCGGTGGCCATCAACCTGCTGTTCAGCTTTCACAACGCCGCACACGAGGAGCGGATTGCCCAGGCACTGCCCGCGCACCTGTTTGTCAGCCGGTCTTCCGAAGTGCTGCCCCGCAATGGCGAGTACGAACGGGGCATCGCGACCTGGCTCAATGCCCGGCTCGGCCCGCTGGTCCAGGGTTACCTGGCGCGCATGCACAGTTACTGTGCGCCATCCCCGGTTGCCATCATGCAGTCGGATGGTCTGACCGTCGATGCAGAAACAGCGCCACGTCGCGCGGCTCGCCTGTTGCTGTCGGGGCCGGCAGGCGGGGTTGCCGCGGCGCGACTGCTTGCACAATGCAGCGGCCATGATCGTCTGCTGACTTTTGACATGGGCGGCACCTCAACCGATGTGGCTGCCGTTCAGGACGCCTGCCAACTGACCCACGAGGGGCGGATCGGCGACTGGCCACTGGCAGTGCCGATGCTGGATATCCATACCATAGGCGCCGGTGGCGGCTCCCTCGCCCACGTCGATGCGGGTGGCATTCTGCATGTCGGCCCGGCGTCTGCCGGCGCCGACCCCGGCCCGGCCTGCTACGGGCAGGGAGGAAAACAGGCAACGGTCACAGATGCCAACCTGGTGCTGGGACGGCTACCGGCAGATCAGCCGCTGGGCGGCGAACTGCGGCTGGACCGGTCTGCCGCACTCCGGGCACTGGAAGACATCGGCCGGCAACTGGGCACCAGTGCCACGGAAGCCGCGGCCGGCATCATCAACCTGGCCAACGACCACATGGCAGCGGCACTGCGCCAGGTGTCCGTGGCACGCGGCCTGGATCCGGCGAGTTTTGCGCTGTGCTGTTTTGGCGGTGCCGGCGGTCTGCATGTTTGCGAGCTGGCTGACTTGCTGCGCATCCGCACCATACTGATTCCCCCACATGCGGGAATCTTTTCTGCTCTCGGCATGCTCGCAGCAGCACCCGGTCGCAGCCGGACCCTGACCCGGGAATGGAACCTCGACGCGGTTTCCGACGAGTCCGTAAACACACTGTATGCCCAGCTTGAAAAGGACGCCTGCCAGGAACTGTACGCCACCGGCGTAACGGCGGACCAGGTCCGCACACAACGAACCGGGGAACTGCGCTACCTGGGGCAGTCTTTCACGCTGTCTCTGCCGTGGACCTCGCGTGACGAGGTGCGGCGCGATTTCCACCAACTGCACCAGCAGACCTATGGCCATTCCTTTCCCGGCCAGGCGGTAGAACTGGTGCACCTGGGTGTGCAGGTCGAAACAGATGCATCGCTCACAGAATTTCCGGACAGCGCTGGCGATGACACCGCAGTTACGCCGACAGCCCGGGTTCGAATTGCAGGAATTGCGCATCCGGTTCCGGTGTATCCCCGGGGTTCGTTGCAAGCCGGTGTATCACTTGCCGGCCCCCTGCTGGTGACCGAACCCACCACCACGGCCCTGATTGCAGAGCACTGGAACCTGCGGATGATTTCCACGGGCACACTGCTGTTGGAGCGAAACTGCTGAACCGGCAGACACAGCAGACCGATATCGGTCATAATCAAAGGACAGGTGTGCAGTCCTGATCGCCGACCACGGACGAACAGTGACGCGCTGGAACAATATACAGACTCGAGACTATGCCCATGGAGTATCTCACCGGCGTCTTCAGCCCCAATTGGTGGCAAACCCTGCTGATCATTCTGGGACTGACGCATGTCACCATCATCACCGTCACCATCTACCTGCACCGCCACGCGGCGCACCGGGCGCTGGAACTGCATCCGGCCCTGAAGATTTTCTTTCGCATCTGGCTGTGGATGACCACCAGCATGCACCCGCGCGAATGGTCTGCCGTCCACCGCAAGCATCATGCCTTCTGTGAAACCGAAGCCGATCCGCACAGCCCCCAGGTCCTGGGCTTGCACAAGGTACTGACCCAGGGCGCAGAACTGTACGCTGCCGAATCGAAAAACCCGGAGACCCTGCGCAAGTTCGGCCAGGGATTTGAAGAGGACTGGCTGGAGCGCCACGTCATCGGTCCCCATGAGAACCTGGGTGTCACGCTGATGGGCCTGATTGACCTGCTGCTGTTCGGCCCCATCGGCATTACGATCTGGGCCGTGCAAATGCTGTGGATGCCGGTGTGCGCTGCGGGGGTGATCAACGGGCTCGGCCATTTCTGGGGCTACCGAAACTACGAGTGCCCTGACGCGGCGCGCAATATCGTGCCCTGGGGCGTGCTGATCGGCGGCGAAGAACTGCATAACAATCACCACACGTATCCAAACTCGGCGCGCATGGCATACCGGCCGTGGGAATTTGACCTCGGCTGGTTCTACATCCGCATCCTGCGACGCCTGGGCATGGTGCGCGTGATCAGCCAGGGACCGATTGCGCACTGCGTGGAAGGCAAAGACAAGCTGGATCAGGACACGCTGCTGGCCGTGGTCAACAACCGCTTCCAGATCATGGCGCTCTATCGGCGTCACGTCCTGGCACCGGCCCTGCATGAAGAACTGAAACGCGCTGACGAATCGGCACGACGTCTGATCCGGCGCGCCAAGGGCTTGCTGTCCCGCGAGGACCGGCTGATTGATTTCCAGGGTCGCGAGCGCCTGCAATCGATACTGGATCAAAGTCCGCGCCTGCGCCTGGTTTACGAAAAGCGCCTGGCGTTGCAGGGCGTCTGGCAGCAGGCGCATGCCAACCAGACGGAACGGCTGAAGGCATTGACCGAGTGGTGCCGGCAGGCAGAGGCGAGTGGCATCGAGTCACTGCACGACTTCGCCCGCCAGTTGCGCAGTTATTCGCTGCAACCGGCCAGCGCGTACAGCTAGGCAGACGACAAGCAGTAGCGGCCCGTAACCGGCCAGTCGGGGCCGGTTACGGGAATTCGCAATGCCCCTGAGCTCCCATCCTGCCGGCCGCAACCATCTGCAACGTCACGCGAAAAAAAAGCCCTGTGCGTATGCAACAGGGCTTTTTCAGTTTGGTGCAGGTAATCGGGATTACTTGATCTTCGATTCCTTGTAGGGAACATGCTTGCGCACCACCGGATCAAACTTTTTCATTTCCAGTTTGTCAGGGGTCGTACGCTTGTTCTTGGTCGTGGTGTAGTAGTGACCGGTTCCGGCCGACGACACCATTTTGATCTTGTCACGCATCTGTAGTTACTCCTTCAGGGGCCGCAGCGGGCTCAGACTTTTTCGCCGCGCTCGCGCAGTTCCGCCAGTACCGGATCGATACCGCGCTTGTCGATAATTCGCATTCCGTGGCTGCTCACCCGCAGGCGCACGAAACGGTTTTCGCTGGCTACCCAGAAACGATGATAATGCAGATTCGGCTCAAAACGACGCCGCGTCTTGTTATGCGCGTGGGATACATTATTGCCGCTTTGCGGACGCTTCCCGGTAACCTGACAAACCTTGGCCATGGTGCTTCACCCAATACCTGTTCCGAAGTCATCGGGGCCGGTTTGCGGATTGCGCCCTGGATTCGGTAAGAATCAACAGGAGCACAGGCGCCAGGCCGGAGACCCGAAAAAAAAGAGCGCGATTTATACCAGATGCACCGCGGTGCCGCAAGCGAAACCGTCTGAATCAGAGCCAGCCCCGGCGGGCAAAGGACACGCACTGACCCTGTCCGATCACGAAATGGTCCAGTACCCGGACCTCCAGCAGGGCCAGGGACTCGCTGATCCGGCTGGTGATACTCCGGTCCGCGGCGCTGGGTTCCGCCAGCCCGGAAGGGTGATTGTGCGCCAGGATGACCGCGCCGGCATTGATCAGCAGTGCCCGCCGGGCGATTTCCCGCGGATAGACAGCCGCACCATCCAGGGTTCCGGTAAAAAGATCCTCACAGGCTATGACCCGGTGCTGGCTGTCCAGAAACAGGCAGGTGAACACCTCACGCTCGCGCCCTGCCAGCCTGGCCTGCAGGTAACGCTCCGCCGAACCCGGCGACGTCATGGCATCACGGGCTTCCAGATCTGCAAAGAGGACGCGCCGGGCAATCTCCAGTGCCGCCTGAAAGATCGCATAACGGCTGGGCCCGAGGCCGGGCAGGCTTTGCAGGCCGTCCTCGTCCAGCCGCAGCAGGGCAGTCAGCCCGCCGGCGCTGGTCAGTGCCTCGCGGGCGACATCCACGGCGGTCCGCCCGCGGGTGCCGGTACCCAGCAGAATGGCCAGTAATTCCGCGTCGCTCAGCGCGGCGCTGCCGCGGGCACGCAGTTTTTCGCGGGGCCGCTCTGCGAGCGGCCAGTGAACAATGCTCATGACAGGAACCTCCATGTTCCGTTGTGAGCACCGGGCCATCATCGACGCCCGTTGCTTGCCAGTGCTATGGTTGCCTCGCAGCCTCCTGCCGCGAGGATTGGCGATCGTATGCCCGCACTTACCAACAAGCAAATTCTACTGGCCGTCAGTGGCGGCATCGCCGCATACAAGGCGGCAGAAACCGTGCGCCGCCTGAAAGATGCCGGCGCCAGCGTGCGCGTCATCCTGACCCGGGGTGGCCAGGAGTTCATCACGCCACTGACCATGCAGGCCCTGAGTGGCAATCCCACCCATACCGACCTGCTCGATCCACAGGCGGAGGCCGGAATGGGTCACATCCAGCTCGCCCGCTGGGCCGACCTGCTGCTGGTGGCCCCTGCCACTGCAGACTGTATTGCCCGACTCGCCCACGGCCAGGCTGATGACCTGCTCGGGGCTGTCTGGCTGGCAACCGAAGCACCGCGTGCCATCGCACCGGCCATGAATCACCAGATGTGGCTGGATGCCGGGACCCAGGAGAACGTCGGCCTTCTCGCCAGCCGCGGAGTACAGGTCTGGGGTCCCGCAGCCGGTGACCAGGCCTGTGGCGAAATCGGACCCGGACGCATGCTGGAGGCCACGGAACTCGCGAATCGCTGTGGCACGGCATTCGAATCAGGCATTCTGCAGGGCGTCAATCTGCTGATCACGGCGGGACCTACCCGCGAAGCCATTGATCCGGTTCGCTTTATCAGCAATCGCAGCTCAGGAAAGATGGGCTTCGCGCTGGCTGAGGCAGCAGTGGCGGCCGGCGCCCGCGTCACCCTGATCGCTGGCCCGGTCAGCCTCGCCACACCCGAGCGCGTGCAGCGCATCGACGTGGAAAGCGCGCAGGAAATGCTGCAGGCGGTGCAGTCCCGCCTGAATGACTGCCAGTTGTTTATCGCCTGTGCCGCTGTGGCTGACTATCGCGCGGCCGCTACCAGCAACGAGAAAATCAAGAAAACCAGCGACACCATGTCCCTGTCACTGGTGCGCAACCCTGACATACTCGCCACCGTGTCTGCCGGTGATCCGCGCCCGTTCTGTGTGGGTTTTGCTGCCGAGACCGGCAATCTC
>JBFJWR010000136.1:0-7701 GCA_041623535.1 Pseudomonadales bacterium | reverse complement strand
CAGCAGAAGACACAGCAGAATCGGCCGACCTGCCGGAGCTCGATCCCGAGATGGCCGAGATCTTCCTCGAGGAAGCCGAGGAAATTCTCGAGGAAGTAAACGAGCATTTCGACCAGTTGCGCGACAACCCGGAAGATCCGGAATTGTTGATGCAGTTGCAGCGAGAACTGCACACGCTGAAGGGCGGCGCGCGCATGGCGCAGTTGCCGCCGATTGGCGATCTCGCACACGAACTGGAATACCTGTACGAAGGACTCGGCGACGGTCGCTACCAGGCAACACCGGAGTTGTTCGACCTGGTGCAGCAATGCCATGACCGCCTGTCGCAACAGGTGGATACCGTGCGCGGTGGCAGCATGTGCAGTCCGGCACAGGCTCTCATCGATCAGATCAATGCAGTGCGCAGCGGTACTCCCCTGGGTGCAGGCGCTGCAGAAGAGGTCAGCCCTGCGGACGCCGCCGGGGCCGAGACCAGCACGGTTGCAGCATCCGAGCCCGAATCACCAGTCGATGTTGCCGGTGAAGAAGCGTCATCGGAGACAGGGGATGCCGGCGCAGAAGACGAGTCGTTCGGCCTGCCCGGCCTGGACGCCACGCTGGCGGCAGCAGTGGCTGATGAGCAGGAACAGGATCAGCACGAACAAAAAGAGACGTTGGCAGAGGCAGCGAACAGTGAACTGGATGCTGCGGATGCATTCGATACAGCAGAATCAGAAGTCCTGGCTCTCGACGATTTGGCAGATGACGACACAGCCACGCCTGAAGCCAAAGCTGCGGAAAGCACAGAACAGTTGCCGGAACTCGATCCGGAGATGGCCGAGATTTTCCTCGAGGAAGCCGAGGAGATTCTCGAGGAAGTAAACGGGAACTTCGAGCAGTTGCGCGACAATCCGCAAGATCCGGAACTGCTGATGCAGTTGCAGCGTGAGTTGCACACACTGAAGGGCGGCGCGCGCATGGCGCAATTGCCACCGATCGGTGATCTCGCGCACGAACTGGAATATTTGTACGAGGGGCTGGGCGACGGTCGCTACCAGGCGACTCCGGAGTTACTCGATTTGGTGCAACAGTGTCACGACCGACTGGCACAGCAGGTGGATACGGTGCGCGGCGGCACGATGTGCAAGCCCGCGAATCACCTCATCGAGCAGATCAGCCTCGTTCGTTCCGGCGGGACACTCGCTGATACGGATGCAGCAGTGGTCACCGCAGAGCCTGCCGCCGCGGCGCCTGCCGGCGCGGAAGAAGCCGACGTTGCCGGTGACATGGCTGCTGCGGAAGAGCCCGTAGTGACTGTTGAGCCGGCAGTCTCCGATGCAGAGCCGGAAATCATCGAGCCAGCCGGGACACCATCGGAACCCGGCATCCCGGATCAATTTCTGGCAGCGGATGGTTCCGATGGTGATCCGGAATTACTGGGTATCTTTATTGAAGAAGCCAATGAGCATCTCGGAGTCCTTCGTAATTTCAATACCGCATCGCAGGATGCCGGCGATGTGCCGGTCAGCGAAGAGCTGTACCGGTCACTGCACACGCTCAAGGGCAGCGCGTACATGGCCGGCGTCGATGTGCTCGCACGCCTGGTCGAGCCGATGGAAAAACTGGTCAAGGATATGCGCTCCCGCCATGTTGCAGTAAATGCACCGGTGAAGGAGTTGCTGCGGATTACCGCAACGTTGTTTGCCGATGGCCTGCGGGCCGCCCCGCACGGGCCGGTGCTGGAAGTGCCCGGTATGGACGCATTCATGCAGCGCTTGCACGAGGTACGGGACCAGGTGTTTGCCGATGTTCCGGAAGGCAGCAGTGATGCCGTTGGTCAGCGTTCCGCGGCCGAGTTCCTGCTGCGTGGCATAGATACCCTGCTGGCCGTGAATGATCAGTTCGAAGCCTGGTTGCAGGCCCCGGGAAGAGACGAGGCCGGGGAGTTGCGCCAGGCCATGCAGTCGATTTGCATCGGGGCTCATGCGGCCGGTTTGCAACCGGTGAGCATGCTGGCCAAGGCGCTGGAGAAAACCTATGCGGCAATTGGCCGCAGCGACTTCAGCCCGCATCACAAAGAGGTGCTGAGTGCGCTTCGTGAAGGCCATGAGCAGTTGATGATGGTGCTCGACCAGGTTGCAGCGGACCAGGAAGTGGCGCCGGTGGAACTGCCGATTCGCCAGTTGCAACAGGCCTGTGATTCCGCAATGGCGGCGCAGGAAGATGCAGTACTGGAAGACCTTGATCCGGAACTGGTCAGCATTTTTATCGAGGAAAGTCAGGAGTTGGTGGAACGCGCCAATTCGTTGTTTCAGGACTGGTGCGCTGATCCCGGAGACCTCCTGCCGGTGGCCGAACTGCAACGCGAGTTGCATACGCTGAAAGGCGGCGCGCGGCTGGCAGAACTGCCGCCGCTGGCGAATGCCTGTCACGCGCTGGAAGATGTCTACGGCGTGCTGGGTACCGGCAAGCTGGAACTGGACGATGAACTGCGCCACGTGCTGCAGGTCTCGCACGATTACCTGGCGCAGGCGCTGGCCGAGCTACGCGATGCCGGACGCTGTCCGCCATCTGGTGAACTGGTGGTTGCGCTACGCAGTCAGTTTGTCGATCCGGGCGCCAGTGCCGCCCGCGCTGACCAGGACAATGCCGAAGTTGCGGCCTTGTTTTTCCACGAGTGCGGGCAGTTGGTCACCGGTATTGAGGGGAACCTGGCAGCGTGGAAGCAGCGTCCGGAAGATCAGGAGTACGCGGGGATCGCGCAGGAGCGACTCGCTGCGTTGATCGGTGATGCGCGGATCGGTCAGTACAACGAAATCGTTGATATCGGCACACGCTTGCAGGGTAGCCTGGCAGCGGCGCTGCAATCCGGGCCTGACTGGGCGGAAATAGAAGAATTGGTGGCGAATCTGCGCGGCACTGCAGCGGCTGTCGCGCAGGTCGCAGGACACGATTTGCTGGCGGCGCTACAGGCTGCCGAAGCCGAAAGCGCCGCCGCTGCACAGAAGGCCGCGCTCAGCGGCGAAAGCGCGGTTCCGGCGCGTGGACGTCGGCGCACGGTGAAAACCCTGTCCGGGGAGGCGCCCGAAGAACGAGCCGGCGGCGATGACGACCAGAAGAAAAGTGCCGAGGAAATGGTCCGCATTGCCTCCGGTATGCTCGACGGACTGGTGAACCTGGCCAGCGAGACCAGCATCAACCGGGCGCGCATCGGCCAGCAGGTCGGCGACTTTGCGTTCACGCTGGAAGAGCTTGAAACCACCATTGAACGCTTGCGTGAGCAAGTGCGGCGCCTGGAAATAGAAACCGAAGCACAGGTGATGTCGCGCAAGGTCTCGCAGGATGAGCGGCCGGAATATGCCGATTTTGATCCGCTGGAGATGGATCGTTATTCCAAGATGCAACAGTTGTCGCGGGCACTGACCGAGAGTGCTTCAGACCTGCTCGATCTGAAGCACACGCTGGCCGACAAGGCGCGCGACACGGAAACCCTGATTGTGCAGCAGTCCCGCACCCAGACCGAGTTGCAGGAAACGCTCATGCGCACCCGCATGGTGCCGTTCTCGCGCATGGAGCCCAGGCTGGCGCGCATCATCCGCCAGGTCAGCCGTGAACTGGGCAAGAAGATTCGTTTTGAAGTCGTAAACGCTGAACGACAAATGGATCGCACGGTGCTGGAGCGCATGGTTGCGCCCATGGAGCACATGTTGCGCAACGCCTGCGACCATGGTGTTGAAACTCCGGAAGTGCGCAAGGCGGCCGGTAAACCGGAAACCGGCTCGGTGGTGCTGACGCTGGGATCACAGGGGAACGATATCGTACTGGTGCTGCAGGATGACGGCGGCGGCATCAAGAAAGAGATTATTCACAAGAAAGCCATTGAGCGCGGCCTGGTGAAACCGGAAGACAAACTGTCTGATTTCGAAATCCTGCAGTTCATCCTGCAGGCTGGTTTCAGTACCGCCGAAAAAGTCAGCCAGATTTCCGGTCGCGGGGTCGGCATGGACGTCGTGAACAGCGAGATCAAGCAACTCGGCGGCCGCATGTTCATCGAGTCCAAGCCTGGCAAGGGAACCAAGTTCACGATTCTGCTACCGGCTTCGGTGGCGCTCAGTCGTGCCCTGATGGCACGCATCGTCGACGATGTGTATGCGATTCCGCTCAACAACATTGAAGGCGTCGTGCGTATTTCGCCCTTCGAACTGAAGAAGCTGCAAAAGGAACAGAACCCGATCTTCAAGTGGGCAGACCAGCCCTACCAACTGAAGTACATGGGGCGTTTGCTGCAGGGCGATGCCGAGTTGCCGAGCCTGCATCGCGAACACAGTCCGGTCCCCTTGTTGCTGGTGCGTAGTGGTGATTTCGCGGGTGCCTTCCAGGTGGACAGCCTGCTGGGCAGTCGCGAAGTCGTGGTCAAGCCACTGGGTGGCTCTTTTCGCGGCGTTGATGGTGTCTCCGGTGCAACCATCCTGGGCGACGGCAGTGTCGTTGTGATTCTCGATGTTCCGGCACTGGTTCGCGCTTACGCCGGGGAAGGACTCGTCGAACTCGACGGTGGCACAGAAACCGGCGGCGCCGGTGATCCGATGCGGCAGTTGAAAGTGCTGGTTGTCGATGATTCGGTTACGGTGCGCAAGGTGACCACCCGCCTGCTGGAGCGGCAGGGCATGATCGCCATGACGGCCAAAGATGGTGTCGAGGCGATTTCCCTGCTCGAGGACCAGTTGCCGGATATCATGCTGCTGGATGTCGAAATGCCGCGCATGGATGGCTTCGAGGTCGCGACGCAGGTGCGCCGCAACGAGCGCACGGCAAAACTGCCGATCATCATGATCACTTCGCGAACCGGTGGTAAGCACAAGGATCGCGCCCTCGGCATCGGCGTCAACGAGTACCTGGGCAAGCCGTTCCAGGAAGACCTGTTGCTTACGCATATCCGCCGCCTGACCGGCACTGAACGTGAAGAAGAAAGCTGAGCGCGGCCACCTGGGCATCATCACGGACTGCGAAGACCAGCGGGAAAGTTTTCGCGAGGTACTCGGCCAGGCGGGTTACCGAATCGGCAGGCAACTGCCGGCCCGGGGACTGAGTCCCGGCGACCTGCACGCCGATCCACCCGATGCCTGGCTGGTCGGCATACCCGAAGATGCGCAACAGGCTGCAGCACTCGATGGTGTCCTGGGTCGGGCCGGTGTCCGGGTCCATCGGGAAGCAGAAACGGCTACCGGATTATTTGGCGAAGACTACCTCGCCTGGCAGCGGCACCTGGTCAACGCGGTCGCCAAACTGCTCGCCAGCCCGGCACCGCAGCCGGAGGAGCGTGCCCCCCTGGTGGAGAAGCAGACGGCAAACGGTCGTCACGAGGCCCAGGATTTTACCTCCGTCTGGGTGCTGGCCTCATCGCTGGGAGGGCCGCCCGCGGTCAAGGAGTTTCTGGATGCGTTGTCGCCGGGCCTGCCGCTGGCGATGATCTACGCCCAGCACATTGAATCCGCACAACAGGATTCGCTGGTGCGGGTCCTCGCGCGTCACAGCCATTACGACCTGTGCATGGCGGAACCGGGTGCCTGCCTGGCGCAGGGCGTGGTCGCCATGTTGCCGGTGACGTCACGATACGAGGTGTCCGCGACCGGACAGTTCCGCGATACCGGGGAAGACTGGCAGGGCCCCTATAATCCCTGCCTGGACCAGGTCATCGAATCGGTCGCAAAAGCGTTCGGCGCGCGCGCCGGGGCCATCGTGTTCAGTGGTATGGGTGATGACGGCAGCCAGGGGTGCCGGGCGCTGGAGAGTGCCGGTGGCCAGGTATGGGCGCAGGATGCCGGCAGCTGCGGTTGCAGTTCCATGCCCGATGCCACCCGTGCAGCCTGTCAGCATGTACATTCCGGAACCCCGGCAGCCCTTGCCGGGGAACTGTCGAAACGGCTCGGCACTGCCTACAGCGTTGCGTCGGGACTTCATTCGTTTTAAGCGAGGATCGAGTCATGGTCGAAGCAGAGTCACAAACCGATTACCGCGTGAATACCATCGCGGGCCTGGTGATACCCCTGCACGGCACAGACCTGGTGCTGCCCAATGAAGCCGTGGCCGAAATTGTCGATTACCAGGATCCGCTGCCAATCGAAGGTGCCCCGCCATGGATGCGTGGCATACACATGTGGCGCGGACTCGAGGTGCCGGTGGTCAGTTACGAAATGCTGAACGGGCGGCCTGCCTCGCAGGTGCAACCAGAGCGTATCGTTGTGCTCAACGGCGTGGGCGGCAAGCCGGAGTTGCCATTCCTCGGATTTCTGGCCGAGGGGATTCCACGCCTGGTGCGGATTCACTCCGATGAGATTTCACCCGCCGACAAGAAAAAAGGTTCTGCCGATGCGATGGTGGTCGCGCTCAAGGAGGGGCTGGCTGCGATTCCCAATATCAATCTGCTGGAACAGATGATTATCCGTTCGCGCGCCGGCTGACCAGCGGCCGGCGCAGCCTGCTTCCGGACGCGCTGTACCTGCAATACGCCCTGCTAACCGAGATCTCCCCACAGGAACTGCACCACGGCCAGCATCGCCAGTGGCGCGGTTTCGGTACGCAGAATACGCGGCCCGCAGGACGTTGCCCGAAAACCGGCCGTTTCCAGGGCACTGCATTCTGTATCGGTAAAGCCACCTTCCGGCCCGACCGCGAATACAACTTCGGAACTTGCCGGTTGTTCGTGTGAAAGGGGCGTGCCCAGCGGATGCAACAGCAGCTTCACCGCGTCAGTACCGGCGACCTGCCCGGATAGCGCGTCCGGCGACAGGGGGGCTGTCAGCTCGGGCAATTCCGAACGGCCGCATTGCTCGCAGGCGTTGATCAGGATGCTGCGCCAGTGTTCCATCTGCTTGCCGGAGGCGGCGCTGTCATGCCGTGGCGATCGCTTTGCGGAAAGCGGGAGGATGCCTGATACCCCGAGTTCCGTGGCTTTCTGCAGTGCCAGGTCAAAGTGGCGGGGCTTGGAAATGCCCAGCGCCAGCGTGATCTGCAGCGGGCTGGGCGGCGGGCCTGCATGATGGCCGTTCAGTTTCACGCCGGTTGCATGGCGACCGATTTCGGTGACCTGGCCGGTATGTTCCAGTCCGTCGCCGCAAAAAAGTACCACGGCGGCACCCGGGCGCAGGCGAAGTACGTGGGCGAGATGATGGTGTGCACTGCCGGTAACGCTGCAGTCCTGCCCGGGTGACAGGGCCTCGGGGATGTAAATGCGCGGGACGCGGCTCACGGGGCTTGCCGGTTACGCCTTGCGGCGGGTGTCCAGATCCAGATTGCGCCAGATGGCGAGGCTGGGTTCTGCCTGGTTCAGCGTATAGAAGTGCAGGCCCGGAGCGCCACCGGCGAGCAGTCGCTCACACAGGGCGGTTACCACCTCTTCACCAAAAGCGCAGATGCTGTCGAGATCGTCTGCGTAAGCCTGCAACTGCCGCCGTATCCAGCGCGGGATCTCGGCGCCGCAGGCATCACTGAAGCGCGCCAGCCGGCTGTAGTTGGTGATCGGCATGATGCCGGGCACCACCGGAATGTCGAGCTGCACGGCTGCGCAACGGTCGACAAAGCGAAAGTAGGCGTCGGCATTGTAAAAATACTGGGTCAGCGAACTGTCGGCGCCCGCTTCGACCTTGGTCCGGAAGTTGCGCAGGTCGGCCTCGAGATCCGGCGCCTCGGGATGCACCTCCGGGTAGGCGGCGACTTCAATTT
>JBFJWR010000135.1:0-7783 GCA_041623535.1 Pseudomonadales bacterium | reverse complement strand
TTGAACGGCAGCCCGACAGTCTGCAGGGTGGTGACTGACCATGTCTTTGACGGGTGGTCTGACCCTGCGTGGCAAGTTACTGCTGATGGTGCTGGTGCCGGCGCTTGGTTTGCTCTGGTTCTCCGGCAACCAGTCTGTGCGTGAACTGGCCGAGTTGCGCGAAACCGAGCAGGCTCGCGACCTGTTCGTAACCACCGAAAGCCTGGACGCACTGGTCGAGGTGCTGGCCACCGAGCGTGGTCGGGCATTTGCCTATTCAGGCACCGGAAGAATGCGCTACAGCAGCCAGTTACAGCGCGATTATGCCGAGACAGACCGGGTCATAGCGGCATTCCGCCAGTCCATGCAGGCAGCGCCCGGGATTGCCGACAGTCTGCCCGACCTGTGGGCGGCTTTCCTGACGATTGACCAGGATCTGGAGGAGTTGGTCCGGCGCCGGTCGGTGCGGCGGAATTTACTGCGGGATCAGGCATATACCAACCTTGAAGAGCTGAATGACTACACGTTTCTGCTGCTGTCGATACGGGATATCAAGCGATCGGTGCAAACGCTGATTCGTGACTCGAGGGTTGTCGAACTCAGCATACCCCTGGATGCCATAGAGGAATATTTTCTGGCGCTAGGGATGCAGCGGGCATTTGGCAGCTGGATACTGGCGCATGGCGAACTGCCGGGCAATATGGGCATCAGTTTCCTCGCCTCGGTGCACAGGGCCCGGGTGGCTGAAGAGCGGCTGGCAGGCATGCCGTTTTACACGAAATATCACGAGCAATTGCGGGTCGAACTGGCCGCGGTCAACTACAGCCTCGTGCAGCAGGTGACCGGTGAGATTGAATCCTACCTGGGCAGGTTGAATCGTTTTCGGAAACTGCAGTCTGCTATTGGTTACGGCGGCCTGATCCACCAATTCAAGAACTATGTCATGCGCGGTGACGACCGGTACCGAATTGCCTTTGAACAGCAGTTTGCAGCGCTCGACGCCGAGCTTTCCCGGGCCGCAGGCGACGAGTCCGTCTCTGCCCTCACCCGGCAACAGATTGGTGACATCCTGTCCACGTTTCGTGAGTACGCAGGCAAGCTAGCCATAGCGCAAAGGCTGCACGCCGGGAATGCACCTCTGGCGCAGATCGAGAAAGCGGTGAAAGTCGATGATGGCGCTGCGCTGGCAGCGGTGCGCGACCTTTTCTCCTTCGCATTCAGCGTCAGTGCCGAAGAATGGTTCCGCGCGCAGTCACAGCACATTGCGATACAGCTGAAGGCGGCCGGCTTGATTCGGGAGGAGCTGTTCCGCCATGTGCAGGGGAAAGTGCAGGAACAGCGCCGGGCACTCCTGTTCCACGTACTGCTTACGACCTTGCTGCTTGTCATCAGCTTCTTCGTCATGGTCGTCGTGTATCGCGATACGCTGCGGTCAATCCGCTCAGTGGCGCACGCGGTGGATGATATCGCCAACGATGGGCGCCTCGATGTGGAGCTGCCGGAATCCCGCAACGACGAGATCGGCCTGCTGGTGAGTTCCCTGGAAAATCTCGTGCGCAATACCCGCGCAGTGATCGCGCAGGCGGGCCGGATCGGCCAGGGCGATTATACCGTCATCGTTACGCCACGCAGTGACGAGGACCAGCTGGCCCATGCGCTCAATGCCATGGTGGCCAGCCTGGTCGATCTGAGTGTCACCGAGAAGCATGACCGCCAGTTGAAAGAACGCCTGGTGGCCATGTCCGATATTCTCCGGCTGGGCATTGAGCCGGTATCCACCGCTCAGCAGGTGCTCGAATTTTTCTGCGAGCAGGCGGTGGCCGAAGTGGGCGTGTTCTACCTGCCGGGCGACGAGGCGGGTCTCTACGAGCCCTGTTGCGCGCACTCTGTGAACCTGGCATCGGTCGATCCGGTGCATGCCGGCCAGGGGTTGGTTGGGCGGGTGATCAGTGCGCGTGAGCTCAGCGTGCACGATAAACTGCCGAATGATTATCTCGCGTTTCGGGCCGGCGTCGGTAACGCATCCCCCAGCAGTCTGCTGATCCTGCCGCTTTGGGAGCGCAATGACTGTGTCGGTGCGATTGAACTCGGCAAGTTCGGCAATTTCACGCAGGATATTCTTGACTTCATCCCGCTGGCGCAGGAGTCCATCGCCCTGGGTCTGCAGGCGCTGATGCGTCGCCGGCAACTGGAACAATACGTGATCGAGCTGGACGAGCGGCGTGCCGCACTTGAGCAGCGTGAAGCCGACCTGCAGGCCATGAATGCAGAGCTGCAATCTCAGGCGGAACAATTGCAGGCCTCCGAGGAGGAATTGCGGTGTGCAAATGAAGAACTTAATGAGAGCACTGCGGCGCTCAGGGACAGTCATGCGAAGTTGCAGCTGCAGGCGCAGGAGCTTGAACTGGCCAGCAAATACAAGACTGAATTCCTGGCCAACATGTCGCATGAACTGCGTACACCGCTGAACAGCATTCTTATCCTGTCCCGCGACCTGGCAGAAAATCATGGCGGCAACCTGACCCGCGAACAGATTGATTCGGCCAGCCTTATCGATTCATCGGGTCGGGGACTCCTGGAACTGATCAACGACATTCTCGACCTGTCCAAGGTAGAGGCTGGCAAGCTTGAACTGGTGCCGGAACCGATGATCGTTCGTGATTTCGTGCGTGAATTGGGCCGCCTGTTCACGCCCCAGGCCCGCCACAAGAACATCGAACTTTCGGTTGAGTGTACTAAGAGCGTGCCGGAGCAATGGGTGACCGATAGCCACCGGGTTGGCCAGGTACTGAAAAACTTTCTCTCGAACGCGGTGAAGTTTACGAGTGCGGGTCGGGTGCTGTTGCGCGTCACATTGCAATCGCCTCAGGCGGAGCAAGCAGAGGGGCCCGATCTGCTGCGGTTCGATGTGATCGATTCCGGCGTCGGGATAGAGCAGGGCCAGTTGGCCAATGTGTTCGAGCACTTCCGGCAGGAAGATGGCTCCACGAGCCGCGAATATGGCGGCACCGGGCTCGGCCTGTCGATTTCCCGCAGCCTGTCGGAGCTGTTGGGCGGCAGTATCGAGGTGGAGAGCGTCAAAGGGGTGGGAAGCACGTTCTCGCTTCTGCTGCCGGAAATGGAGGAGGATTCCGGTTCGGGCCTTGTCAGTGATGACCCTGATCACCCGGAGGCCCCGGTGCGCGATATCGTGCCCGTGCCAAAGGCAGTGGATGAATTGCAACTGGATGCCGGTGTGGACCCTGATCTCATGGCGGCACTGAACGAGAAAAAGATTATCATTGCGGATGATGACCTTCGAAACTGCTTTTCACTGTCATCGGCACTACGGCGCTATGGTATGTACGTTCTGTTGGCGAAAGATGGCGGGCAATGCATCGAGAAATTGCATGAGCACCCGGATGTAGCCGCGGTGGTCCTGGATCTCATGATGCCGGTGATGGATGGTTTCCAGACACTGGAGGTGATGCGGGGCGATTACCGCCTGGCCCGGATTCCGGTGGTGCTGCTTACCGCGCGCAGTATGCCGACGGACGAGGCCCGTGCCCGCGAGGCAGGGGCTGCTGATTTTCTCATGAAACCAATTGCAGCCCGGACTCTGGCGCTGAAACTGGCTGAAATTCTGGGTGGAAAGTAACAATGATTCCGGTTCTTGCAGTAGACGACACGCCAGCCAATTTGCAGGCATTACGCATGGTGCTGCGCGATCTGCCTATCGAGCTGGATTGTGTTGAGTCAGGTAATGCAGGCCTCTCGCTACTGCTGGAGAAGCAATACGCAATTGCACTCATTGATGTGCAGATGCCGGGCATGAACGGTTTCGAGATGGCCGAGTTGATGCGTTCGCATTCGGAAACCGAAAACGTCCCGATTATCTTCATCACCGCCGGTAGCGCTGAGAATGCCTTCGTATTCCGTGGTTACGAAGTCGGCGCGGTTGATTACATGATCAAACCCTACGAACCCAGGATCCTTGTCAGCAAGGTGAAGGTCTTCCTGGATCTGTTCCAGGCCAGGAAGCAGCTCCACGTGGCGCTGGAGCAGCAGAAATGTACTGCCGAGCTGCTGGAAGAAGCAAACGACGACCTGAGCCGGTTCGCCGCGATAGCCGCCCATGACCTGCGTTCGCCACTCAACAAGGCCCAGCGCCTGCTCAGCATGTTGCGGCTCAAATTCGGCGAGCAGATCACAGATAAAAAAGCGGTGGCTTCCTTCGACAAGGTGGAGCGATCCCTGGATCAGATGGCAGACCTGGTGGCGGCCCTGTACGACCTGTACAGCATGACGAACCGCGAGGTGCTCAGTCACAAGGCGTTGTTGAAAAACATCATTGAGGATGCCACGGGCATGTTGTCCGAGCAGATCGAATCTTCGGGCGCGACGGTCGAATATGACGGTGTACTGACCCTGCGTTGCGATGCTGCACTGATGCGGCAGGTTTTTCAGAACCTGATCGGGAATGCCTTGAAGTATGCACGTGAAGGTGTGCCTCCGGTGATCCGCATAGAGGCCAGGGAAGACAGTACGGAAGGCGCCATCGTGATCGATATTGCGGATAACGGGGAAGGCTTTGATGCCAAGGCCGGAACGTCCCTGTTCGCGCCATTTGCCCGTCTGTCCGATACGCAGGATCGCGAAGGCCTGGGGATCGGTCTGGCCACGGTCAGGAAGATTGTTGAGCGCCATGGTGGGAAGATATCCGCAACGGGCGTGCTGGGCGAAGGGGCGACCTTTACCATCAGGCTGCCACTGGGGACTCCGGAGTCCGGCTGATGCTGCCGTCAGCCCGGGTGTCATGCGGGGGACGCTATACTGAGAAGACAGGTAGGGCGTATTCGGTGGCCCGCCAGAACTTGATAATAAGAACAGAGACCAGTTCATGATCCGGAAATTCCTGACTGACCCTTGGTGCGCGCTGCTGGCCTGCCTGCTGGCACTGGCGGCTGGTGCAGTGCCGGCGCCGGCCCTGGCGCTGGATCTGTCCGAAGCCTGGCAGCTCGCTTCTGAACACGATCCGGAACTGGCCGCAGCACGCGCCGATCTGCAGGCAACAGATGCCCGCACTTTCCAGACCCGCGCCGCCCTGCTGCCGCAGGCCGAATTGTCGGCCAGCACCTCGGATAACAAGCGTGTGATCCAGGGCAGGGCCAGCGAGGGGTTCAACAACCATGACTGGGGCGCGTCGCTCAGCCAGTCGGTTTTCAACGCCGCGGACTGGTACAACCTGAAAGCCGTGCGCGCCGTGACCGCGCGGGCGCAGGCGGAGTTCTCGGCGCGGATACAGGGACTCATGATATCCACGGCCACGGCGTACTTTGATGTGTTGCGCGCGATCGATGACCACGCGTCGGCGAAGGCGGCGGAAGAGGCATTTGCCAGCCAGTTGGAACAGACCCGCGAACGCTTTGACGTGGGCCTGGTGGCGATCACCGAGGTGTACGAGTCACAGGCCGCCTACGATACCGCCCGGGTGGACCGCATCATCCTGGAAGGCCTGGTCGATATCCGTCGCGAAGTCCTGGAGAGCCGGATTGGCCGGCCCTTCTCGCGTGTCGCCGAGTTGTCCGGTGCACTGCCGCTGGAGTTGCCGGATCCGATGGACCGTGAAGCCTGGATTCGCGTGGCGCTGGAGAACAACCAGACCCTGCAGGCCGCGCGGGAATCCATGAACGGTGCAGACCTCGCAGTGGATGCTCGCCGGGCCGAGCACCTGCCCAAGGTCGATTTCTTTGCCAACTACAACCACAACGTGCAGGGCGGACAGAATTTCCTGGGTGGCAAAATCGATAACCAGGTGCTCGGGCTGCGCCTCACCATGCCGCTGATGACCGGTGGATTGACCAGTGCGCGGGTGCGCGAGGCGCATTACCTGCAATTGTCAGCCGAGGAAAGCGCGCGTGCCATCGAGCGTGACGTACGCGAGAACATCCGCATTATTCATCGCCAGGTCTCATCCGATGTGCTGCGCATCAAGGCGCAGGAACTGGCGGTGAAATCGGCACGCAGTGCGCTGGATGCCACGCAGGTCGGTTACGAGGTCGGCACCCGCAATGCCGTGGATGTCCTGCAGAGCCGCCAGGAGATGCACTCTGCCGAGCGTGACTTCGCGACCGCCCGTTATGACTACGTGGTCAACATGTTGCGCCTGAAGGAGGCGGCAGGAACCCTCAGTCCGCAGGATATCAACGCGCTGAATCGCTGGCTGCAATAGCCTGCCTTTCTCAGGCCGCAGCCCTGTCGGGGTCAGGCCTGCGTCTATACTCTCCCGCAGACAAACCGAATATCCGAGCTGTGTACGATCGAATTTCGGCGGTTATTAATCCGGACCGGAACCAGTTGCCATGTGGGTTATTTGTGGAGCCAGATTGTGGCCAGTCCTGCTGGCCGCACTCGTCCTGTATGCCGGTGCGGCCCAGGCTGACAATCGCCCTGCACCGGTGCTGGTGGACAGTCTCAGCGAAGCCGTGAATCTCGGCTCCCATCTGAGCTATTTGGTTGATGAGAACGGCGAACTGGCGCTGGCGGATGTGCTGGAGCATGGCGCTGCGGCTGCCCAGTTTGCGCCTTTGCCCGGAGACGCCATACGGTTCGGTTATGACTCGCGGGTCTACTGGGTCCGCTTCGCGGTTCACAATGGCAATCACACGCCTTTGCATCTGTACCTGGAGGCCAGGTACCCGCTGATCGACCATCTCGATCTGCATGTGCCGAACGCGGACGGAACATACCGGGTGGTGCATGCCGGAGACCGGCAGCCCTTTTTCATGCGGCCCCTCCCGCACCATGAGTACGTGTTTCCGCTGGAACTGCCCGGTCGCGCCACCCAGACCATTTATCTCCGGCTGCAGACGACCAGTTCACTGGATGTGCCACTGTTCCTGAGCGCGGAACAACCCTTTCTCGCCCTGGTGCACGATACACAATGGCTGCTGGGGCTGGTCTACGGCGTGATCTTCGGCCTGCTTGCGTACAACAGCTTCATATTCATGACGACCCGCGAGAAGGCTTTTCTGTACTACGTGCTTTACCTGGTCATGACCTTTGGCTACATGGCAGCTTTTGATGGTGTGCATTTCCGCATGTTTCCGGAAGCAGTCACCTGGCAGCAGTATTCGATTTATGTCTGTGCGAACGGCTCGCTCGTCTTCCTCTTTTTGTTCTCCATCGATTACCTGCAACTTCGCCGCGAAGCCCCCCGGCTTTACCGCTTGGCCCAGGGCGTGCTGGCCCTGAACTGCCTGTCGATCCTGTCGCACCTCGTGATCGATATCACGCTGACTCCGCGCATCGGCGCGCTCATAGGCATGGTTTCATTTGTCATCGCACTGTTCATCGGTATCCGGCGCATGTTGCAGGGTTACCGGCCGGCGCGGATTTTCGTGCTGGCATTTACCGTTTTCCTGGTGGTCGGCCTGTTCACGCTGCTGGGGGCGCTTGGCGTGCTGCCGATCTTCGAGGCGGGGCGTGCATGGGTGAAAGTCGGGATCCTGCTGCAGCTGATCCTGCTGTCGCTGGCGCTGGGGGACCGCATCAATGCGTTGAAGGAACAGCGGTTTCGTTCCCGCCAGGCGGCAATTGAAGCAGAAGCGCACAGTCGCGCAACCAGCGAGTTCCTGGCCCGCATGAGCCACGAAATCCGTACCCCGATGAATGGTGTGCTGGGCATGGCCGAGCTGATGGCTGACACGCAACTGGGGCGCACGCAACGGCAGTACCTCGACGTGATCTCCGGCTCGGGACGTGCCCTGCTCGGCGTGATCAACGATATTCTCGACTTCTCCAAGATCGAAGCCGGCCACATGGA
>JBFJWR010000134.1:0-7892 GCA_041623535.1 Pseudomonadales bacterium | reverse complement strand
GAGGCCGACGCCAGCTACGCCACGCAGCCCGGTATTGCCTGTGCCATCGCCACGGCGGACTGCCTGCCGGTCCTGTTTTGTGATCGGGCCGGAGGCTGGGTGGCGGCGGCGCACGCCGGCTGGCGCGGCCTGGCCGACGGCGTGCTGGAGGCCACGCTGCAGCAGTATCCCGGTTCGCGCTCCGAGGTGCTGGCCTGGCTGGGGCCCTGTATCGGTCCGCGGCGGTTCGAGGTCGGGGTCGAGGTGCGGGATGCGTTCTGCGCGGCACAACCGCAAGCCGAAGCGGCCTTCCGACCGGCTGACAGCCGGGATCACTGGCTGGCTGATCTGCCGGAACTGGCGCGGCAGAGATTGCAGCGGGCCGGGGTGTCGCAGGTTTTCGGCGGGCGCTGGTGTACCCACGAGGACGCGGCACACTATTATTCCTTTCGTCGGGATGAACGTACCGGGCGCTTTGCCAGCGTGGTATGGCTGGTGCCCGCAAGCTGACAGTTCCTGCCTTTTTGCCATGGTGAACGAGGCCGTAAGGGTGCAGGGTGGTCATATCGTCCGGGCCGGACGTACCTGTTTCGTAACTGGAGACTGAATTATGGCGGCGAAGAAACAATGGGACACGCTGATCCGTGGCGGATTGCTGTTTGATGGCAGTGGCGGATTGCCGGTGGTCGAGGATGTGGCGCTCGCCGACGGGCGCGTGGCTGCCCGCGGCAGCGACCTGGATCCGGCCCAGGCCGCCGAGGTGGTGGATGCCAGTGGCCAGTGGGTGATGCCTGGTCTGCTCGATATCCATACCCACCTGGACCTCGAAGTGGAACTCACCCCGGGCATACCGGAAGTGGTGCGCCATGGTACGACCACGGTACTGGTTTCCAACTGTTCGCTGGGCCTGGCCTTCGGTGCGCAGCGCCGCAACGGCGAGGATCCGCTGGTGGATTGCTTCGCCCGGGTCGAGAACATTCCCAAGCATGTGCTGGAAAAAGTGGTCGACAAGGTGGACTGGTCCGATTCCGGCGCGTACCTGGAGCATCTCGATTCGCTGCCGCTGGGACCGAATATTGCGCCGATGATTCCGCACTCCATGCTGCGGGCCGAGGTCATGGGCCTGCAGGGATCCGTCAGTCGCGAACCGAGTGGCGAGGAACTGCAGCAGATGGCCGCGCTGGTCGAAAAAGGCATGCGTGAAGGCTACGTGGGCATGTCCACGGATGCGCTGCCGTTCCACTACCTGGCCAATGATCCGCACCGTCGTACCAAGATTCCTTCGCAGTGGTGCAGCTATGAAGAGCTGAAACTGCTGACCGGCGTGGTCCGTCGCTGGGACCGGCTATGGCAGGCCACGCCGCCCAAGGACAATCCACTGGAAGTTTTCCGCAACTTTCTGCTGACCAGTGGCCGCCTGTTTGGCCGCCCACTGCGCACCACGGCTGTCGCGGCGCTGGACCTGGTCACCAACGGCGGACTCTCGCGCCTGGCCCGGTTGTTGCCGCGCCTGCTGAACTCCCGCCTGTTGGGCGGGCAGTTCCGCTTCCAGGCGCTGGCTGCGACTTTCAAAGTGTACTGGGACGGGCCGATCAACCCGCTGGCCGAAGAGATCGACGAGATGCGCGAACTCAACGAACCGGACCTCGGCAATGTCGAAGCGCGTCGCGCGCTGCTGGACGACCCTGAGTTTCGCGCCCGCTTTCGGCGCATGTGGATGCATGGCAAGCAGGGTTTCAACCTGGCCAACCTGGCCCGCCGTTTGAATCGCGAACGCATGGCATTCGGCCGGCGGCTCGACGAGATGTTTATCCACGGTGGCGGGCCGTCCGACTGGAACGGCGAGAGCATGGCAGCTGTGCACGCCCGCGTGGCGGCCTGGCAGAATACCGGTGAGGGTGCGCGCAGCGAAGCTGAATCTGCCGCTTTTTCACGGTTCCCGAAGCCGGTGGGGGACGAAGTTGAATTCATCCTGCACCTGTTCCGCGAATACGATCTGGGTCTGCGCTGGTGGTACGTGTCGGCGAACCGCGATCCTCGCGTGGTCCGTGACCTGCTCTTTGATGAGCAGAACCTGCCCGGCTTCAACGATTCCGGTGCGCACCTGACCAACATGGCGTTTTACGATGCCAACCTGCGCGGGCTGCAGATGGCGCAGCGCGAGGGCCTGTTGCGGGTGGCTTCCCACGTGCGGCGCCTGACCCGCGACCCCGCGGATTTCATTGGCATCCAGGTCGGCCGCATTGATGTCGGTTGCCAGGGTGATGTCGTGGTTCTGGATCCGGCAGCCCTGGCGGCCTACGACTCGGAAGCCAACAGCCGGTTTATTTTCCGCGACGATATTGATCACGAGCAGATGGTCAATCGCTCTGATGGCGTGGTTTCACAGGTCTATATTGCTGGCGCGTTGGTTTGGGCCGGCAACGAGATCCAGCCCTCACTGGGTAGCCGTAAACTTGGCCGGGCACTGCGCAATCGTGATCATGAGCGCGCCGCAATGGACGCCACGGCGGAAGCAACCCGACTGGCCAGCGCCGCCTGATTCCGCATCCCCGGCAGGGCACGGTGTGTCCTGCCGGAACCCGCCCGGCTGCCGCTCTCACGATCGATCTGCCGGCGCCGAGTTGCAATTTCCACGATCTGGCCCCATATCAACGGGAGGAACCAAAACAGCCAGAAGTTGGAAGCAGTAATGAGAATTGATCGACTTACCAGTAAATTGCAGCTCGCGCTCTCTGATGCCCAGTCGCTGGCCGTCGGGCGCGATAACCCCGCCATCGAGCCAGCGCACCTGATGCTTGCGCTGGTGGACCAGAAGGGCAGTGGCGTGCGCGTCATGCTCACCCAGGCCGGCATTGAACCGACCTGGATCCGCAACGAACTGATGAAACTGCTGGATCGCCTGCCGAAACTGCAGCAACCCGACGGCGATGTGACGATGTCACCGGACCTCGGCAAGCTGCTCAATGTGGCTGACAAGTATGCCCAGCAGCGGAAGGATCAGTTCATTTCCAGCGAACTGGTGGTGCTGGCCGCGTTCGACGATAAAGGGGATCTGGGCAAGATTCTCAAGGGCAGCGGCGTTACCCGGGAACAATTCGAGCAGATCATCGAGCAGGTGCGCGGCGGTGAATCTGTAAATGATGCCAATTCCGAAGATGCGCGACAGGCTCTGGACCGCTACACCGTGGACCTTACCGCCCGCGCTGAAAGTGGCAGCCTCGATCCGGTGATTGGCCGCGATGATGAGATCCGCCGCACCATCCAGGTTTTGCAGCGGCGTACCAAGAACAACCCGGTCCTGATCGGCGAGCCCGGGGTCGGCAAGACCGCGATTGTCGAAGGCCTGGCCCAACGCATCGTCAATGGCGAGGTGCCGGAAGGTCTGAAGGACAAGCGCATCCTCGCCCTGGACATGGGTTCCCTGATTGCCGGGGCAAAATTTCGCGGCGAGTTCGAGGAGCGCCTGAAGGCGGTGCTCAATGAACTCGCCAAGCAGGAAGGCCGCGTCATCCTGTTCGTGGATGAACTGCATACCGTGGTCGGGGCCGGTAAGGCCGAGGGCTCCATGGATGCCGGCAATATGCTCAAGCCGGCGCTGGCGCGCGGCGAACTGCATTGCGTGGGCGCCACGACGCTGGACGAATACCGCAAGTACATCGAGAAAGATGCGGCCCTGGAGCGCCGCTTCCAGAAGGTGCTGGTCAACGAACCCAGCGAGGAAGACACCATCGCCATCCTGCGCGGCCTCAAAGAGCGCTACGAGGTCCACCACGGCGTGGAGATCACCGACAGCGCCATTATTGCCGCAGCAAAACTGTCCAACCGTTACATTGCTGACCGGCAGTTGCCGGACAAGGCCATCGACCTCGTGGACGAGGCGGCCAGCCGGATCCGCATGGAGATCGACTCCAAGCCGGAAGAGATTGACCGGCTCGACCGGCGCCTGATCCAGCTCAAGATGGAGCGCGAGGCACTCAAGAAGGAAGAGGACGAGGCGACCCGCAAACGGCTGGCGCTGCTGGAAGAGAATATCCACCAGCTGGAAAAGGAAGCGGCCGATCTCGAGGAAGTCTGGAACAGCGAGAAAGCAGCGCTGCAGGGTTCACACAAGATCAAGGCGGAACTGGAACAGGCGCGGGTGGATATGGACGCCGCCAAGCGGGCCGGTGACCTGGCGCGCATGTCGGAAATCCAGTACGGCGTCGTACCCGAACTGCAGAAACGTCTCGACATGGCCAGCCAGGCCGAAATGATGGACATGCGCCTGCTCCGCAACCGGGTGACCGACGAGGAGATCGCGGAAGTGGTCTCGAAGTGGACCGGCATTCCGGTGAGCAAGATGCTGGAAGGCGAGCGTGAAAAACTGCTGCGCATGGAAGATGCCCTGCACCAGCGCGTGATCGGTCAGGATGAGGCGGTGCGCTCGGTATCCGATGCCGTGCGCCGGTCACGGGCCGGGCTGTCCGATCCGAATCGCCCGAACGGGTCGTTCCTGTTTCTCGGACCAACCGGCGTGGGCAAGACCGAGTTGTGTAACACGTTGGCGTCGTTTCTCTTCGATACCGAGGAGGCCATGGTGCGCATCGACATGTCCGAGTTCATGGAGAAACACTCGGTGGCCCGGCTGATCGGGGCACCCCCCGGCTATGTCGGTTACGAGGAGGGTGGCTATCTCACCGAGTTGGTGCGACGCCGACCCTATTCCGTCGTGCTGCTCGATGAGGTGGAAAAAGCCCACCCGGACGTGTTCAACGTGCTGTTGCAGGTGCTCGAGGATGGTCGTCTCACCGATGGGCAGGGACGCACCGTGGATTTTCGCAACTGCGTGCTGGTGATGACGTCCAACCTCGGATCCGACCTGATACAGACGCTGGCCGGCGAAGAGAACTACGAAGCCATGAAAAGTGGTGTGCTGGAAGTGGTGGGCGCGCATTTCCGGCCGGAATTCATCAACCGCATCGACGAGGTGGTGGTATTCCATCCCTTGCAGGATGACCAGATTCTGGGCATTGCGCGTATTCAGCTGGAACGGCTGCAGACCCGCCTGAAGGATCGTGACCTGTCCATGGAAGTCAGCGAGGCGGCCCTGGCCAAGCTGGTGGAAGCCGGTTACGACCCGGTCTACGGGGCCCGGCCGCTCAAGCGGGCGATCCAGAAGTACCTGGAGAATCCGCTGGCCCAGGCGTTGCTGGCCGGGGAATTTGTGCCCGGCACCTGTATCCGAATTGATGTGGATGAGCAGGGCGCCATGACGTTCGGCACCTGACCGGGCGGCGCACTGCCGCGGCAGGTTTACCGGTGCCGATCCGGTGTCAGGCCGGATACCCGTTGCGGTATCGCCTGGCCTGAATGCGTTTACACTGGGAGCATGTCCCCGGCCGAATGCGGAGCCTAGCGTCCATGAAAATGATCAGCCTGCTCATCACCCTGGGCATCATCGGTTACGTTGTCTGGCAGCAGTTGGGCGGCAGTTCCGGTGCGTTGCCTCAGGCACGGGACCCGGCGGAGGTGCGGTCGGCGCCGCCCAGGGTGCCCACCCAACCCGGCGGTGTGGGTCAGTTCGATGCGGATATGGATGCCTTTATGGATGCGCAGGCTGACCATCGTCGGGATGAGATCGAAGAGCAGACCGAGTAGCGGGAATCCGGTTCGCGGAAACCAGGGTCCGGAACGCAATGCGCCGACCCGGGGGTCGGCGCATCAGGACGGGAAAGAAACCGATCAGTCAGCAGTTTTCCTGAATGACCTGCTGCGCCTGTACCTTGCGCTCTTCCATTTGCGGGGTGGACAAAAAGACGTATTCGCCTTTTTCGTTCTTGACGCGCACCCGCGCGTTTTCGTTCAGCACCTTCAGCGTCTCGCGACCCTTGGCGCAGTTATGCGCTTTGACCTTGGCTTCCAGCGAGGCTGATTCCTGGTCCAGTTTGGATTCAGGTTCGGCCGGTGCGGGGGCCGGTTCCCCAGCGCCTGCCTCGGCGGTGTCGGTGTCATCGGTAGCGTCCACATCAACGTTCACGTCCGTATCGACTGCTGCGCCAGCTTCCTCATCACCGCCTTCTGCATCGGCTTCGTCACCCTGCGGGCGACGTGAAGCGACCCGGCTCTGCCCCTTGATCAGCTTGGCAGAGTCTTCTTTTCCCGGAGGTGGGCGTGAGCCAAACTGGGCGATGCCCTTGTCATCGACCCACTTGTATATGGTGTCGGCCTGAACGGCCGGAATCGACAGCAACACCAGTGCCGATGCGGCCAGTGCTGTCAGTGCGGTTCGAATGGTCGCTTTCATGAGTTTCCTTCCTGAATCCTGTGAATGCTCAACCAGAGATATGCGTAGCATAGCGCAAAGAGCCTGAGCTGGCGCACCCGGAAACGGCCGTTGATGCCGGGTAAAGGCCCGGCAGTCAGGCCGGGAATACGCACCACGCGTTGACACAATCCGTGATGCTGTCAGAATAGACACCTCTATACGTACGTCGGTTCCAGCGAATTGCTGCCCGGCGCGAATTTCCGGACCGGCTTGCCAGCCCAACCGGAAGTTTTCAGGATCCCGGCACCTACCCGTGCCAGTGGATGCGCCCAAATGCGTTACCGCGCGGGTTACAGGCAGCGAGCTGCCTCCCCACCGCTAACTTCTGGTCATTTTGCGCGTACCCGGATCTCTGGACTTCTGGTTCCGGCGGACCTGTTTCGCTCCGGTTTTGCTATCGATCCTCTGGGAGTAGATGAAGTGACAAAGTTATCCGGCGCGGAAATGGTGATCCGCAGCCTGCAGGATGAAGGGGTCGAGTACCTGTTCGGATACCCGGGCGGGGCCGTGCTCCATATTTATGATGCCCTGTTCCAGCAGGACAAGGTGCAGCACATCCTGGTGCGCCACGAGCAGGCCGCAGCGCATGCTGCGGACGGCTATGCGCGGGCGACCGGCCGGCCCGGCACCTGCCTGGTCACTTCAGGACCGGGCGCGACGAACACCATCACCGGGATTGCCACGGCATACATGGACTCCATTCCGCTGGTAGTCATCTCCGGCCAGGTGGCATCCGAGTTCATCGGTGAGGACGCCTTCCAGGAAACCGACATGATCGGCTGCTCCCGGCCGATCGTGAAGCACAGCTTCCTGATCAAGCATCCCTCGGAAATCCCCGGCGCCATCAAGAAGGCGTTTCATATCGCGACCACCGGGCGGCCCGGGCCGGTCGTGGTGGATATTCCCAAGGACATGACGGCTCCCAACGAGCAGTTCGAATACAAGTATCCGCAGACCGTCAAGATGCGCTCGTACAATCCGACGGCGCGTGGCCATGCCGGGCAGATCAAGCGTGCCGCGGATGTGCTGGTCAAGGCCAAGCGGCCGATCATCTACGCTGGCGGTGGCGTGATCCAGGGCAATGCCTGCGAGCAGTTGCGTGAACTGGCCCGCTTGCTGGGATACCCGGTCACCAACACGCTGATGGGGCTGGGCGCGTTCCCCGGCACCGACCATCAGTTCGTCGGCATGCTGGGCATGCACGGCACCTATGAAGCCAACATGATCATGCACCACGCGGATGTGGTCATCGGACTGGGGGCACGTTTTGATGACCGGGTCACCAACGACACCAGCAAGTTCTGCCCCTCGGCCAAGATCATCCACGTGGACATCGACCCGTCGTCGATCTCCAAGACCATCGATACCAACATCCCTATCGTGGGTCCGGTGGATACGGTCATCTCGGACCTGATCGGCGTCATCAACGACAAGCACCTGAAGCCGGATGCGGCGGCGCTGGAAGCTTGGTGGAAGCAGATCGAAGAGTGGCGGCAGCATCATGGCCTGCACTTTGATGAGATCGAAGGCGAGGCCATCAAGCCGCAACGCGTGATCCGGGCGCTGCACAAGGTCACCAGGGGACAGGCCTACGTGACGTCCGACG
>JBFJWR010000133.1:0-7935 GCA_041623535.1 Pseudomonadales bacterium | reverse complement strand
GCGAACTCTCCCTTGGCGCTTTCACGAAACAGCATTTCATTGGCGTCGAACTCAATCAGACGCAGGTACTTGGCCACCTGTTCCAGTTCATTGGATTTGAGGTCGTCAAACAGGTTCACGTAAATCAGGTGATCAATAATTTTGGCGTCGCGTATTTCCTTCATGGGCGTGTTCCGTCTGGTTGATTCGGCGCGGGCGATGCGGTCGCTCCCCGAGAATACTTCAGGAAGCGGGCCGGGTCTGCCGGGCTTTCATGATTGGCATTATGCAGCAATCAAGGCGTCCCGCGAACCTGGGTGCAGGACGATACGGCGATGACGCCTGCTAACATTATGCGGGATACAGGCTTACAGGCAGAGCATGGATGACGCCGGGATGAACAGGCAGAGCAGATCGTGCTGATCAGCATGGCCACGCGGCGTTTTCTGCGTCGCGGGCGCTTGTTCCCGTTCCTGTGCGGAATGGCTGCCGCGCTGCTTGCCTGCTGGTTCCAGTTTTCCTCGTGGCCGGCCGTGGCCGAGATGCGCCAGCGGCTCGAATACCTGATCTACGACCTGCGCTTCGCCGTGTTGCCCCTGAAGCGCCCTGAGGTCGGCCACCAGATCGTTATTATCGATATCGACGAACGCAGCCTGCGGGAGCAAGGACGCTGGCCGTGGAGCAGGCGCAAGATCGGGCAGTTGGTGACGCGCCTGGCCGAGGAAGGCGTGGTGGTGGTGGCCTTTGATATCGTTTTCTCTGAGCCGGAGCGCAACCTGGCCCTGGAACTGGCGACTTTCCTGGAAGAGGAGGAGGCGCTGGACAAGCCACGCGCGCAGTGGCTGAACAGCGTATCCAGCGAAGTGGATTTCGATCAGCAGTTATCAGAGTCTCTGACCGAGACTGACGTGGTGCTGGCGTATTTTCTGCATGCCAGCCAGGAGGACAAGGTCGGTGAACTGCCGCCCCCGGTACTCGTGCTGTCTGCAGAACAGACCGAGCGCATCGAGATGCCCTCGATGCGTGGCTATACCACCAGCCTGCCGTTGCTGCAGGAGGTTGCCATTGGCGCCGGCTCGGTATCGATCGACCCTGACTTCGACGGTGTGATTCGTCGTGCGCCACTCTTGTTGCGTTACGGGAATGGCCTGTATCCCACGCTGTCGCTGGCGGCCGCACAGGCCTATTTGTTCTCAGATGCACCAAAAATCAACATCGCATCGCTGGGTGACCGGGAAGCGATAGCCAGCGTGCAACTGACCCAGGAGATCACCTATACCGATGCGCTGGGACGGGTCATCGTACCGTATCGCGGTGGCCGCGGCAGTTTCGAATACATCTCGGCCTCGGACGTGCTCGAAAAGCGGATCGAGCCCGGGCACCTGGATTCAACGATCGCGCTGGTTGGTACGTCGGCAATCGGCCTGGCAGACCTGCGCAGCACGCCCCTGGAACGCAGTTTTCCGGGCGTGGAAATCCACGCCAACGTGCTTGATGGCATCCTCTCCAAGGATATTCCGGCGCGCCCCGACTGGTGGGAGGGCGCCACGCTGATTCTGCTGGCGGCCTCGGGGTTGCTGCTGGCCGCGCTGTTCCCGTTTCTCAACCCCGGCTGGCTGATCGTCATTGCGTTCATGATGCTCGGCGGAGTGGTGGGCGTTAACTTTTACCTGTGGCGCGAACTGCTGCTGGACCTGCCTCTGGCGAGCAGCCTGCTGATGGTAATGCTGGTATCCACAGCGAACCTGGTGATCGGCTACCTGCGCGAGAACAACCAGCGGCGCATGCTGAAATCCATGTTCGACCAGTACGTACCGCCGGCGCATATCGATTCGATGATGGAGGGCGCTGGCAGCGAGAGCAGTTTTCTCGGCGAAAGTCGCAACATGAGCGTGCTGTTTTCGGACATCCGCAGTTTCACCACGATCTCGGAAAACCTCAGCGCCGTACAACTGAAAGAGTTGCTGAACCTGTACTTCACACCCATCACCAGCGCGATCTTCAATCACCAGGGCACCATCGACAAGTACGTGGGTGACATGGTGATGGCCTTCTGGGGCGCACCCCTGAAAGATGAGAAGCATGCCGTGCACGCAATTGATGCCGCGCTGGAAATGCTCGAGATTACCGAGCGCCTGAAGCCGGAACTGCAGGCCCGTAACCTGCCCGAGGTGCGGGTCGGCATCGGTGTGAATTCCGGTGACATGAACGTCGGCGACATGGGATCGACGTTTCGCCGGGCCTACACGGTGCTGGGTGATGCGGTGAACCTGGGATCACGGCTGGAGAGCCTGACCAAGTTCTACGGCGTGAAACTGCTGGTAGGTGACGAGACCCGCCAGCAGGCTGAAGACGCGTACACGTTCCGCCTGATCGATCGCATACAGGTCAAAGGAAAGGAAGAGGCGGTGCTGGCCTGGGAACCGGTGGGTCGCACCGATCAGGTGCCCGCAGCAGATCAGGAACGACTGGCTGCCTACCATGCCGCACTGGAGCGGTACTGCCAGCGCGACTGGGATGGGGCACTGCGCGTACTGGCAGAATTGCAGAAGCAGGAGCCGGATCGGCTGGTCTACGGGCTTTACCAGGCCCGCATTGGGAAGTTGCGCAACGAGACCCTGCCCGACAACTGGGACGGCACATTCCGCCACACCAGCAAGTAGGTTTTCACGTGGCATAAAAAAACCCCGGCGCTTGCCGGGGTTTTTTTCAAGTGTACTGGTGCAATTGCTGCTCAGGTACCACCTTGCAAGTGAGATTCCCAATTAGGACCACCGTCATTTGTGTCCTCGGTGGGAGAAATGCCGATCTCGTCATGCGCGTGATCGGTCTGGAAAACTCTCGTACTGGTGCTGGTAGTCTGGTCTTCTCTCTCAATCCGGAACAGGAATATATTGCCGTCGACATCCACCCGTGCGGCGTTGAACTTCTCGCCCGTGCCGATGACGACCGATTCCTTGCCGGTGGTCACCGTGACGGTGCCCTCCTGCACGGTGACCGTCAGGATCTCCTGTACCGAGTCGTAGTCAACGGTGAAAATGGTGCCGCGAATGCCGATGCTGGCGAGTGGTGTTTCCACCTTGTAAGCCTGATGGTCTTTCTTGCCAACCGCGCCGGTGACCGTACGAAATCCTCCACGCACCAGGCGCATCAGGACCTTGTCCTGGGCAGCACCGGCGCCGGTAAAGCTGTATTCCTGGATGGCCAGCGCGGAATTCTCGTTGAGGGTCAGAAGCGCACTATCCACAAAACGCAGCTGCGTGCGACTGGCGGCCCCGGTGCTGATGGTGTCTTTTTCATTGACAGCAGACCGCCGCTGCAGAGTACGGCTCTTGCCTGCAGCTGTGGCCTGTACGGTGCCCTTGGCAACCACCACCTTGCCGGCGGCCGCTGACCAGGCCAGATCGCTGCCCCCGACCAACATGCAGAATGCCAGCCAGGGCGCGAGTTTCTTGAAAACGTTAAGTTTCAGGGGAGATTTCATATGCTTTCGCCCGTATCTAGTTGAATCTTGTTTCTACGCTTGAACGATTGGCTCGCCATGCCCGCTATAGAAGGTCGTAGCGCACGCCCAGTTCGAACACCTGGCGTTCATGGTCGTATACCTTGATGTTCGCGTCCGTCCAGCGGTTCTGGTACTGCGCCCGGAATGTCATCCGACTGTCCCATTTCCAGTTCATGCCAAATTTCATGTCGTACACCGATTGCTTGCGGTGCTTGCCGGCTGCAAACAGCGCGCCATTGTGCCGGATGCGGCTGATTCCGACATCCGCATAGGGTGTGATATTAACGAGGTAAGGCGTCAGGCCCGGGGCGAACTGATTGAACGTCGGCCCCAGTGACGCCAGGTTCAGGTATTCGCCACGCCACCCGGCGGCGAGGATGCGACGACCATTGTGGTGTGCCGGCTTTCCGGTGCGGAGCTCATCTTCAGCAGACTCGTAAATGAAGTGCCCGCGCAGGGTGTGCTTGAAATCCTGAACTTCCTTCTCACCGACCATGCCCAGCAGGAACTGGTCCACATCGCGGAAAGACGTTTCGTTCTGTTGGTAATCGATACGTGCCATCCCGGTGGTCAGGGTCTGCAGCCAGCCTCGGTTCCAGGCCTGCCGGCCAGAAAAAGTGTGCTGACCGAGGATGCCCCAGATCGTGCGGAAGCGGTCGCTATCGAGATCGTCCTGTTCCAGGCGCAGCATGATCCGGTAGACGTCGCCCTTGTGGTTGACGCTGTAACCGCCGTTGAGGCGATAGTTGCGGGTATCGAAGTCTTCCTCACCCATGGCCTCGCGTTGGGCGATCTGGCCGACCGCGATGAGCGCGCGATCATCAGAGAGTTTGCGCACCACTGAACCGCCCACCGAAGTCTGGTGGAAGTAAGCAGATTGTTCCTTGGAGGTGTCCCCCAACGCGAAAGTCTTGTAACTCGAATGGTAGGTGCCGGCGTTGACGTTGCTGTCATGGCCCATATCGAAGCCCACCCACGCGGAGTAGGAATCCCGGGATTCCTGCTGCGTGGTCTGGCCGGCAGTCTTGAGCCGGTTTAGCCGGTCTTGCTGGGCCGGTGTCAGTCGGCTTTTGCCGGCCACGGTCAGTTCCGCCATCGCCTGCTTGTCATTCTTCATTGCGACAAGTGCTTCGGCCAGGCCTAGGCGTGCATCAACGTTGTTGGGATCAAGCACCAGCACGCGGTCAAATGCAAACAGGGCGTCACCGGGATTGCCACTGCGCAGGGCAGCGGTACCAAACGCCATATCGAAACCGGGGTCACCCTCGCGTGCTTCCAGTTCTTTCAGCCCCTGTTGATAGGCCTGGCTGTGTTTGCCGGCCTGGACCAGGGCTTCCACTGAAGCGGCCAGTGCCGGAGTGGAAATGACGCCGGATAACGCGGCAAGCGACACGGCGCGAAGGTATCTCTTCATGCTTCTGATTCCTGTCTGCTGGGGTCGGAAAGAGTGATATTGGCTGGATGAAGGGCGCACTCGAGCGCAACGGCCCGCTTAATCGAAAAACAGTTCGCTGTGTTCATAATCGGGCTTTTAGCGACGCTGACTGGCTGGAGAAGCCGTTTTTGCGAATCTTGGCTCTGAATGGTAGTCGCCCTGTCGGAAGATGACAAACCTTCCAGCGTTCAGAATTCAGGAATTCGCTTCGCGTGCAATGGCCCGGTAACCGATGTCTGTTCGGCAGTATGCATCGGGCCAGTGGATGCCCCTGGCCATGGCGTATGCATTGGCCTGGGCAGAACGGGCGTTCTTTCCCAGCGCGGTGACGCACAGGACACGCCCGCCGTTGGTCACCACCCGATCCTGTTCCAGCCGGGTGCCCGCGTGGAAGACCCTGCCATCTGGTGTGGCCTTGGGGAGTCCGTGTATCTCGTCGCCCTTGCGGTAGTCATCGGGATAGCCGCCGGCAGCCAGCACCACGCCCAGTGCGGTACGCGGATCCCAGTGCGCTTCGATTTCATGGAGTCGTCCGTCCAGCGCCGCATTGCACAGTGCATCGAGGTCGGATTGCAGGCGCATCAGAATGGGTTGTGTTTCGGGATCACCAAAACGGCAGTTGAATTCCAGCACCCGCGGCGTGCCGTCGGGTGCGATCATCAGTCCCGCATACAGAAAGCCGGTGTACCGATGGCCTTCGGCGGCGAGTCCGCGAATGGTTGGCTCTATGACTTCACGCATCACCCGGGCATGAATTTCCGGGGTCACCACTGGTGCCGGGGAATAAGCACCCATGCCGCCTGTGTTCGGACCCAGGTCGCCATCGTCACGCGCCTTGTGATCCTGCGAAGTGGCCAGCGGCAGGATGTGCTCGCCATCGGCCATGACGATGAAACTGGCCTCCTCGCCCTCGAGAAAATCCTCAATCACCACGCGGCTGCCAGCTTCACCGAAACGATTGCCGGCGAGCATGTCGCGTACTGCGGAACTGGCTGCGTCCCGGGACTGGGCAATGATGACGCCCTTGCCCGCCGCCAGTCCGTCGGCCTTGACCACCACCGGGATCGCGACACTGGCCACGTATTCGAGGGCCGCGTTCAGATCCGTGAAGGTGGCGTGCTGTGCGGTGGGAATGTGGTGGCGAACCAGGAAGTCCTTGCTGAAGGCCTTGGAGCCCTCCAGTTGCGCTGCGCCCGCAGTGGGGCCGAAGCAACGCAGGCCTTCTTTCTGAAAATGATCGACCACGCCGGCCACCAGTGGCACTTCCGGGCCGACCACGGTCAGGGAGATGTCCTTGGCGCGTACAAAATTGGTCAGTGCCTCGAAGTCGAGCTGGTCGAGTTCGACATTCTCGACGCCGGGTTCCAGCGCGGTGCCCGCATTGCCGGGGGCGACGTACACCTTCTGCACGTGCGTGGCGCTGGCGAGTTTCCATGCCAGTGCGTGTTCCCGGCCGCCCGAACCAATGACCAGTATTTTGCTCATTGCTGTATCAACCTGCTGCCTGATCAGTGACGGAAATGGCGGATGCCGGTAAAGACCATGGCCATGCCGGCTTCGTCCGCTGCCGCAATGACTTCCTCGTCGCGCATGGAACCGCCTGGCTGGATGATGGCGCGTACGCCCGCAGCGGCGGCCGCATCAATGCCATCACGAAACGGAAAGAACGCATCGGAGGCCATGACCGAGCCGGCGATCTCGAGTTGCGCATCGGCGGCCTTGAGAATGCCAATCCGGGCGCTGTCCACCCGGCTCATTTGCCCCGCGCCCACACCCACGGTGCGCAGGCCGTGCGCATACACAATGGCATTGGATTTGACGTAGTGGGCCACCCGCCAGGCGAACAGCAGGTCGGCCAGTTCATCCTCGCCGGGTTGCCGCTGGCTGACCACCCGCAGATCACTGCTGCTGACCCGATGCCGGTCCACATCCTGCCAGAGGAGGCCGCCCGCTACCGTGTGTACTTCCCGCGCTGTCTGCACTGAAGCCGTATCGACGGTTTCACAGTCCAGCAGTCGCAGGTTTTTCTTGGCGGTGATGATTTCCACTGCCTCGGCGGAACAGCCAGGAGCGACGATCACTTCGGCGAACTGGCGGTCCACGATGGCGCGCGCCACGTCTGCGGTCAGTTCGCGGTTGAATGCGAGTATGCCGCCAAAGGCCGATGTGGGGTCGGTTGCATGCGCCTTGTCGTAGGCGTCGCAGAGGTCATCGCCTTCGGCGACGCCACAGGGATTGGCGTGCTTGACGATCACGCAGGCCGGCGCGGAGAACTGCTTGACACACTCCAGTGCGGCATCGGTGTCGGCAATGTTGTTGAAGGACAGTTCCTTGCCCTGCAATTGGCGGCAACCGGTAACCGTGCCCCGGGTGTCGGACAGGCGATAGAACGCAGCGCTCTGGTGCGGGTTCTCGCCATAGCGCAGATCCTGCACTTTGTCGGCTGCCAGCAGCAGGGTGTCGGGGGTGGTCGCGTCCTCCTGCTGCATCCAGTTCGCAATCGCCGTGTCGTAGGCCGCGGTATGTGCATAGGCGCGGGCTGCCAGGCGGCGCAGGGTCCCGGCGGACAGCTTGCCGCCAGCCTGCTGCAACTCTTTGGTGATGGCCGGGTAATCCGAGGGCGTGGTGACCACTCCGACCCAGGCGTGGTTCTTGGCGGCAGCGCGGATCATCGCAGGGCCGCCAATGTCGATCTGTTCGATGCAGTCCGCGCGGCTCACATCGGCCTGCGCGATGGTTTCGCGGAACGGGTAGAGGTTGACGACCACGAGGTCGATGGTCTCGATCTGCTGTTCGGCCAGCACCGCTTCGTCAATGCCGCGGCGGGCGAGTATGCCGCCGTGAATGCGCGGGTGCAGGGTTTTGACCCGGCCGTCCATGATTTCCGGGAAACCGGTATGTGCCGAGACTTCGACAGCTTCGACGCCGGCTTCGAGCAGCGCGCGACGCGTGCCGCCGGTGGACAGGATTTTTACGCCCAGCCCGGCCAGTCCGCGGGCAAAATCCACCACCCCGG
>JBFJWR010000132.1:0-7952 GCA_041623535.1 Pseudomonadales bacterium | reverse complement strand
ACTTCGTTGTGGTGATAAAACTCGACTTCACAGGTGCCCGTCGCACCGATGATGGGCGCCGCGCTGCCGGGTTCCGGCGTGCAGGCGAGCGGAATGTGGCCTTCGCCGGCGAACAGGCCGGAGGTCGGATCCAGTCCGACCCAGCCGGCACCGGGCAGGAACACTTCGGTCCATGCATGCAGGTCGGTGAAGTCCTTCACCGGGCCGGAGGGGCCTTCTATGGACTTGATGTCCGGCGCCAGCTGCACGAGGTAGCCGGACACGAAACGGGCCGCCAGGCCGCAGTGACGCAGAATCTGCACCAACAGCCAACCGGTATCCCGGCAGGAGCCGGAGCCTTTCTGCAGGGTTTGTTCACAGGTCTGCACGCCGGGTTCCATGCGCACCGTGTAACTGATGTCCTTGCTCAGGCGCTGGTTCAGTGCGACCAGGAAGTCCACGGTCACGCATTTTTTGCGGTCCAGGGTTGCCAGCCAGTCTTTCAGCAGGGGGCCTTCCTCGCTGACCGCCAGATACGGCGCCAGGTCCTGTTTGAGTTCTTTCGGGTACTGGAAGGGGAAGTGTTCGGCGTACTCCTCGATAAAGAAGTCGAACGGATTGATGATCACCAGCCGGGCGATGACCTCGACTTCAAATTCCAGTTCCCGCGCCGGTTCCGGGAAGATGGCCCGGCCAACAAAGTTGCCGAACGGATCCTGGTGCCAGTTGAGGAAATGCTCACCCGGCTTGACGCGCAGCGTATAGCTTTCGATTGGCGTGCGGGTATGCACAGCTGGCCGCAGGCGGACCGTGTGCGGGGCGATGTTCACCGCCCGGTCGAAGCGGTAGCGGGTCAGGTGATGCAGTGCAACACGAATGGTCAAAACGAATAAACTCCCCAGGGCTGCTTGGCAGGTCTGCCAAGAGTAGTTATAGTTTCAGGCATGACCATACACCTTGTCATGACATATTTCCGGCGTGCCGCCTCCCCGGCACCGGTCTCCCGCGCGCCCTTCCTGCCTGCACTGCGCCTGCTGCTGCCGCTGCGCGGCATATAATTCACTCCTTCAAGCCAATTTTATTCCTGTCGCGACCCAAGCGGATCGCTGACATAATCCAATGGTAATTGCGCGGTTCAGACCGTGCCCAGGGAGAGCAGAATCATGAGCGATAACAAACGGGTGGTCATATTCGATACCACCTTGCGCGACGGGGAGCAGTCCCCCGGTGCGTCCATGACCCGGGATGAGAAAGTCCGCATCGCGAGGGCGCTGGAGCGCATGCGCGTGGACGTCATAGAGGCCGGCTTTGCGATCGCCAGTCCCGGTGATTTTGAGGCCGTCAAAATGGTCGCCGAGGTGGTGCGTGAAAGCACCGTCTGCAGCCTGGCGCGGGCGCTGGATGCGGATATCGACCGGGCGGCGGATGCGGTCAAGCCGGCGGAAAGGGCTCGTATCCACACCTTTATCGCCACTTCGCCGATTCATATGCAGCACAAACTGCGCATGCAGCCGGATGACGTGGTGGCGCAGGCGGTGCACGCGGTGAAGCGGGCGCGCAATCATGTCGCGGACGTCGAGTTCTCCTGCGAGGACGCCGGGCGGTCCGAGGTGGATTTTCTGTGCCGCATCATAGAAGCGGCTATAGACGCCGGTGCGACCACGATCAACATTCCGGATACCGTCGGCTACGCGGTGCCGCACCAGTTCGGTGAACTGATCGGCACACTCATCGAGCGGATTCCCAATGCGGATCGCGCGGTGTTCTCGGTGCACTGTCATAACGATCTCGGCCTGGCCGTGGCCAATTCGCTTTCAGCGGTGGTCAACGGCGCCCGGCAGGTGGAGTGCACCATTAACGGGTTGGGGGAGCGCGCGGGCAATGCCTCGCTGGAAGAGTTCGTCATGGCCCTGCGTACCAGGCACGATCTTCTGCAACTGGATACCGGCGTTGACACTGTGCATATCGTGCCGACATCGCGGCTGGTTTCGACGATCACCGGGTTTGCGGTGCAGCCGAACAAGGCCATTGTGGGTGCCAATGCGTTTGCCCACGAGTCCGGTATTCACCAGGACGGTGTGCTCAAGCACCGGGAAACCTACGAGATCATGCGCGCCGAAGACGTGGGCTGGAATGCGAACCGCATGGTGCTGGGCAAGCACTCCGGTCGGAACGCATTTCGCACGCGGCTTGAGGAACTCGGTATCGGCATAGGCGGCGAACAGGAACTGAATGCTGCGTTTGCCCGGTTCAAGGATCTGGCCGACAAGAAGCACGAGATCTTTGACGAGGATCTGCAGGCGCTGGTCAGCGAAACGCGCTCCCACGATATCGTGGAGCGGTACCGGCTGGCATCACTGGATGTCTGTTCACGTACCGGCGAAGTGCCCGAGGCAAAACTGACCCTGGTGGTCGATGGTGGGGAACGCCAGGCCGTTGCCAGTGGCAGTGGTCCGGTAGACGCCACGTATAAAGCAATCGAGAGCATTGCGCAGAGCCAGACCAACCTGCAGTTGTACTCGGTCAACGCGATCACCAGCGGTACTGACTCGCAGGGTGAAGTGACCGTGCGCCTGGAAAAGGGCGGACGTATTGTCAACGGCTCAGGCGCCGACACCGATATCGTCGTGGCCTCCGCAAAGGCCTATTTGAATGCGCTGAACGTGATGCTGACCGGCGCCGACAGGGCGCATCCGCAGGCGGCGGATGTCTGAGCCAGGCACAGGATGCAGCGGCAAGGTCGCTGATCCGTTGCTGCGCGTGGAACGCCTGGCGGCCATGGGTGTCGTTTCCTGGCTGCCACGGGCTGACCTGCCCGGCGCACCGCTGGCCGGTTCCTGGTGCGCGGCACCACCGGCGCAGGCTCGCGTGGGTCGTGCCGAGTCTGCACCTGCCGCGATTGCTTCCCGCAGACCCGCGAGCGAGCCGCGCCAGCCCCGGTCCATGCCCGATTCAGCCCGGCAGGCACTGACAAAGGTCACCTCCTCGTCTTCCGCCCGCCCGGCGGCGCGGTCACCGGACGCGGTCGCCGTTCCGGCTCCCCCGCCGATGCCGGCACTTGCCGCACAATCCGGACCCGCTGTGCGACTGGAACTGCAACGCCTGCAGGAACGTCGCTGGATCCTGTTCTGGTGGCTGTCCGGATCGCCAGCTGCCCGGGACCGGGCCTTTGCCGCAGATCTGGTGTATGCCCTCGGAGCGGTGCCAGAGGCGTTGCCGGGCTCCCTGGTGCTGGAATGGCCGGGACGGGCCAATCAACAGTTCTCCGGCGCGGATGACTCCCTGGCCGCCGCGCTGAACGGCTTCCTGGGGGCATGCAGTGCAGACCCGACGCAGACCGTGTCCCTGGTTTCCGTGGGCGGTGCCGCTGCACAAGGCATGAAACTGGCCGATTGCTTGCCAGCGGGCGTGCAGTTGCTAGAGTTGCCAACAGTGCATGAAATGATTCATCACCCCGGCAGGAAGCCCGATGCCTGGAAACTCCTTGCGCAATTTCTCGCGACCGACTGAGCAGCCGCACGGCGACAACCTGCTGTCTTCGCTGCACTTGCGGCGCATGCGCGCAGTTGACCTGGAGCGGGTGCACCGCATTGAACTGCTCTCTTATGCATGGCCTTGGACCAAGGGCGCTTTTCGTGACTGCCTGCGACCCGGCTATGACGCGTGGCTGGCCTGGCGCGAGGATGAACTGGTGGGTTACGGCGTGCTGTTTACCGGGGCAGACGAAAGTCATTTGCTCAACCTATGTGTGCACCCGCAGTATCGCGGCATGAATCTCGGCCGCCACCTGCTGCATCATCTGTTTGAGCGGGCCGTGCAGCTGAAATCCACGGTCCTGTATCTCGAGGTGCGCCCGTCCAATCGAACTGCCCTGCACCTGTACAAACGGGAAGGCTTCGCTGAGATTGGTCGGCGCGGCAATTACTACCCGGCCCGGAACGGACGCGAAGATGCATTGGTCCTGGCGCGGACGCTGAACTGAGCATGCAGTTCGTCACGCAGAAGATCGGTGAGCGCAAGCACATCGCGCTGGTCGCACACGATCATCAGAAAAGCGTTCTGCTAGATTGGGTGAGTTGCCACCGTGCGGTGCTGGAATCCCATGCCCTGTATGCGACCGGTACCACCGGGGCATTGCTGGCCGACCGGCTGTCTTTGCCGGTCGAGCAGTTGATCAGTGGTCCGCTTGGTGGTGACCAGCAACTTGGTGCGCGCATTACCGAGGGGAAAATCGACTTCCTGATTTTCTTCTGGGATCCCTTCGAGCCACAGCCCCATGACCCGGATGTGAAAGCCTTGTTGCGAATTGCCGCAGTCTGGAACATCCCGGTGGCCTGTAACCGGGCCACTGCCGACTTCCTGCTGGCCTCGTCTTACATGAATGCCGAGTACGGACGGGAGGTCCCGGACTACCCGGCCTACCTGCGGGAGCGGGTCGGGCAGTCGGACTGATTCCTCCTCTATACTCAAAGCTGGTATTTGAACGACAGTTATCCCATGACGGATGATGACGAACTGCTTTTTTCGGCGGAAGACGATGCGCCACCGGAGCTTCCCGCAGGACCGCCCTGGCGGCTGCTGATTGTTGACGACGAAATAGAAATCCACTCGGTTTCCAAACTGGCACTGAGCAGCTTTCGCCTTGATAACCGGGAGCTTGAGTTTCTGCATGCCTACTCCGGTGCACAGGCCAAACAGATTCTTGCAGCAGAGTCCGACATCGGCCTGGTTCTGCTGGACGTGATCATGGAAACCGATGATGCCGGCCTGCGGGTTGTGCAGTACATTCGCGAGGAACTCGGCAATTCCTTCATGCGTATTATCCTGCGTACCGGTCAGCCCGGGCAGGCTCCCGAGCGCAGGGTCATCACCGAATACGACATCAATGATTACAAGGAAAAAACCGAACTTACCTCGACCAAGCTCTACTCGGTGGTATACACGGGACTGAGTTCCTATCGTGATCTGCGCGCACTGGAGCACGCGCGCGCTGAACTTGCGAAGCGGAACCTGGAAACCCAGCGCGCTTTCGATGACCTGGAAAAGTTTTCCTACATGGCTTCGCATGACCTGCAGGCACCACTGCGCACGATCAACGTGTACGTCGAGCGCCTGATGACCAGGCATGCGCAGGAACTCAGCGCCGATGCGCAGGATACGCTGGCACGGGTCAGTGGTGCCGCGCAGCGACTGCAGAGCCTGATCGTAAGCCTGTTGAAAATGGCGCAGGTCGATAGCCGGGTCATGCATCTGTGCAAGGTCAACACGGGCGAAGTACTGGATGACGTGCGGGAGAGTTTTGCGGCGGCGCATGATGCAACCGGCGCGACCATAGAATTTGATGAGACTTCGATGCCCACCCTGGTCAGCGAGCCTTTTCTTCTCCGGCAGTTGCTGCAGAACCTGGTGGAAAACGGCCTCAAGTACCAGCCGGCGGGTAATGTTCCGAAGCTGGAAATATCCGCGCTGGAGAGCGAGGACGCCTGGGAGTTCCGGGTTCGTGACAACGGCATCGGTATCGCCGAGGAATACCGGGAGAAAGTATTCGAGGAATTCGAACGACTGCATACGCGCAGTGAATACGAAGGTTCGGGTATAGGGCTTGCGACCTGCAAAAGGATCATCCAGCGTCTGGATGGTACGATCCGGGTTGAGTCAGCGCCGGATACCGGCTCGGTTTTTGTTTTTACACTGCCCAAGCATTACGACTGATACCCGCTCGTCTTCCGGACAGGCCGGTCTGAATGCAATTCCGGCTCAGTAGGGAATGGCCAGGCGAAAGACCGTTCCGGTGCCCACCTCGCTTTCCACTTCAATCTGGCCTCTCAGAGTCTGGGTGGCCAGGTTATAGACGATGTGCAATCCGAGCCCGCTGCCGCCCTGGCCACGGCGCGTCGTGTAAAACGGATCAAAAATCTTGGCCAATGCTTCCGTGCTGATACCGCAACCATCATCACGGAACTGCATCACGATACCTGCTTCCACTTCTTCCACGTCTATCAACACAGTTCCCGGCTGTCTATCCCCGAAGGCATGCAGGTTGGCATTCATCACCAGGTTGGTAATGATCTGCGCCAGGGCGCCCGGGTAGGTGTCCAGCTCCAGGTGTCCGGGGCAATGCAATTCAACTGTGTGGTGTGCCTGCCGCAGCTGTGGTCGCAGGCTGAGCAGCACTTCTTCGATATAACTGCGCAGGTTGAAGCGCCGACGTTCGGAACTGGCCTGGTCCACGGCGACCTGTTTGAAGCTGTTGATGAGCCCCGCAGCCCGACGCAGGTTGTTGAGAATGATTTCGGTCGATTGTTTTGAATTGGCAAAATAGTCAGCCAGGTCAGAGCGTTTAATGGCTGCCGCCTTGAACGCTGCGTCGATCTCCGTGGTGATGTCCTGCAGGTGCGATGCAGCTGTGACACCGATGCCTATCGGGGTGTTGATCTCGTGGGCGATGCCGGCAACCAGGCCACCCAGGGAGGCCAGTTTCTCTGTCTGTACCAGTTGATTCTGTGCATCCTTGAGCTGCGCCATGGCAGATTGCAGATCACGCATCGCCTGGGTACGTTCCCGGACGCGCTTCTCCAGCGATTCGTTCAGGTAGCGCATGGAATCTTCGGCCAGTTTGCGCTCCGTCATGTCGCGCACGACGCCGGCATACATGCGGCGGTCACCCAGTTGAATATCGCCCACTGCCAGTTCGATCGGGAACACCGACCCGTTCTTGCGCCTGGCCATGACCTCGCGGCCGATGCCGATGATCTTGGCATCACCGGTCTGGTGATATGCATGCAGGTACTCGTCATGCTCACTGTGGTAAGGCTCGGGCATGAGCATCTTGACGTTGTTACCGATCACTTCTTCCGCGCTGAATCCAAACAGTTTTTCGGCGGCGGGGTTGAAAGTTTCCACGCATGCGTTGTCATCAATGGTGATGATGCCGTCCGGAACCGTTTCAACGATGGCACGTATACGTTCGGTTGCATCATGCTGCCGTCGTTCCGCTTCCTTGCGCTCGGAGACATCGCGGATCACGCCGGCAAACAGTTTCTGGCCACTGACCATGAACTCGCCAACAGCCAGCTCGATCGGGAAATCGGTACCGTCTTTCTTGCGCGCCGTTACCTCTCGGCCGATGCCGATGATCTTGGCTTCGCCGGTTTCCAGGTAGTTGCTCAGGTAAGTATCGTGTTCACTGTGGAACGGCTCCGGCATCAGGATCTTCACGTTCTTGCCGATGACTTCTTTGAGCTGGTAGCCAAACATTCTTTCTGCAGCAGGATTGAAGGTTTCGATCAGGCCGTGTGCATTGATGGTGATGATGCCATCGGGAACGGTTTCCACGATGGCCCGCATGCGGCCGGCACTGGCCTGCCGTTCTTCCTCGGCATCCTGGTAGCGGGTGATGTCACGCGTGACCTGGCCGTAGCCCAGCAGGTCGCCATTCCCGGTGCGCAGGGTTTCAATAATGATATCGGCCTGGAAAACTGAGCCATCCTTGCGGAGCCGAACGCCAGCTTCCTGAACCCGTCCATGCGCCAAGGCTCGCTCGAGCAGCAGCGCGGGGATGCCGGCTGCCTGCTTTTCGGGAGTGAAGAGGACTGAATAATGCTGCCCGACTATTTCCGCCGCGGTATAACCCTGGCAGATCTCCGCGGCAAGGTTCCAGGTCCGGATGATTCCTTGCGGATCCAGCATGCAGATCGCGTACTCAGCCATGCCGTCGACGAGCAGGCGAAATGCATGATCATGATCATGACCATACCCATGATCATGACCACGATCATTCCCACAGCCATTCCCATTCTCACGGGGAACACCATCCCCATGTTAAAGTCTTTGCCGTCTTGCTTGTAACGATCGACAATCGGCTTGAGCGATTTTGCCGAGATCGGATGCGGCGGGGTTGGCGATTTCAAACTCTCGTCATTCTCTTGCATCTGGCTCCAGATCTCGTTGCTGACCGTGATGCCGTTTCCGTT
>JBFJWR010000131.1:0-7966 GCA_041623535.1 Pseudomonadales bacterium | reverse complement strand
GGCTTGGCCCGGCGGGGGGGGCTGTTGCGCTTGACGAGGTCGTCGTAATAGATGAACTCGTCGCAATTCGCGGTCAGCAGGTCGGAGGTGGACTTCTTCACGCCCACGCCAATTACGGCCTTGTTGTTTTCCCGCAATTTGCTCACCAGTGGCGAGAAGTCGGAATCCCCGGTAATCAGCACGAAGGTGTCGACATGTTCCTTCGTGTAACAGAGGTCCAGTGCATCCACGACCATGCGGATGTCCGCGGAATTCTTGCCGGACTGGCGTACATGGGGAATCTCGATCAGTTCGAACGCCGCTTCGTGCATGGGCGCCTTGAACTCCTTGTAGCGAGCCCAGTCGCAATAGGCTTTCTTGAGCACGATGTTGCCTTTCAGCAACAGGCGCTCCAGCACTTTTTCGATGTCGAAGCGCGGGTATTCTGCTTCCTTGGCCCCCAATGCGATGTTTTCAAAATCGCAAAATACCGCGATGACGCGGGTTTCTTCAGCATTGTTCACTTTGTGTCCTTTTTGTCGTCCGTTACTTCGGGGTTACCGTCCATGACCTCATGCGCGTGTCGCAGCGCTGCTTCCCGTTCGACGGGCGAAATGTGCAGGCAGCGTTCGCACAGCCGGATAAAATCCCGAAAACTGTCAGTCACCACCGCCGGCATGTGCGGATGGGCAGGCGTGCCGGGAAAGATCTTTTCCAGCCACTCGTGTTCCCAGCCGGCACCATTGAAAAACACGCTGGTAATGCCGGCCCGATTCGCGGCAATGACATCGGTGGTGCTGTCGCCGATATACCAGCAGTCGGGGCCGGCGCTCACATTCAGGCGTTCCAGCGCAGCATAAATCGGGTCCGGGGCCGGTTTGCGCCGGGCTGCATCCGAGCCGCAGATCGCGATATCAAACAGGCCGACCCACGATCCGTCTTCAACCACGCCGAGCTCATGTTCGAAGAACTCCCGGTCGCGGTTGGTCAGTACGCCGATGTGTACGTCAAACTCGTGCAGTTCCAGCAACATGTCTCTTTCGTTGCCTTCGAACGGGTGCACTTCTCCGTAATGATTCCGATAGCACTCATTAAATGCCTCGTGGGCGATGTGCTTGGCTTCATCGTCGTCGCCGAATAGTACCTCAAAAATGTCGGTCCGCGAGATTCTGCGGGCGGCCTTGATCTTGGGGTGCAGGCGTCGGTTGTGGCGCACGTATGAGACCAGGCGCGCGTCATCGGCTGTCTTGCTGCGGTCTTCCGGCACCAGTCGGCGGACGAGGTCCAGCCGATCCAGCTGCGGGAGCATATCATCCACGGCGTGATACATGGCATCGAGTGTATCTACCAGTGTTGCGTGCCAGTCGAATAGGATGGTGGCCGGAGGGGTCAGGAATTTTTCGACGCCAGGGTCGCGGGCGTAGTGCAGATGCTGCTTCATTCAGTATCTTTAGTTGCTTTTCCACCAGTCTGCCACGCTCCCGGGTGCGCCGCCGCCCCTTGCCGGAAGTGAATCGGGCCGCTGCGCGGCGGCCTGCGTGGTGGTCTCCACGGTTTGCTCAGGAATGCGTGTTCAAGTGTCTGAATAATATGGAGATTAAATATTTGCCTTGATCGCAAATAATTCTTGTTGCTGGGTGGTTTTACCGTTATAAATATGCGTAATGGGGATGCAGACTGCCGTTGCGCGACTTGCCAACCAGGTGAAGAAACTTTGTATTTTTTTACTTGTTGCAGGAGTGCACAGACATGCTTTATCCCCTGGAATTCGGGGACGATCCCCAGTTTCCGCAAGCGAAAGACTTCGCCGTTGTCCCATGTGGTGACAGCGTCGGTCAGGGCGTGGTCAGTTTCCGGGCCTTTCGTGCAGGTGACCTGGTCGCCAAAATGGCGGGTGAAACCCTGTCCGAGGTCACCCAGCATACCCTGCAGATAACACCGCAGACCCATTTCCTCGACCTGTTCTTCACCGGCTACCTGCTGCATTCCTGCGAGCCCAATGTCTCGCTGGACATGCAGGCCCTGACCATGACGGCGTTACGGGACATTGCGCCCAACGACCTGCTGACCATGGATTACGCGCAAACCGAGGATTTCCTCTACCGGCAGTTTCCCTGCAGTTGCGGCGCGCGCAGCTGTCGCGGCTGGATCACCGGCCGCAAGGAGCCGGTGGACGAGATCGCGCGGCGCAAGTTCCAGCAGGAACAACCCGCTGAAAAGGCACAACGCGCCGGATGAAACCGCTCCCGCTGCCGGTCTGGTGGCAACGCGACGATCTCGCTTACCAGGCCGGCGAACTACGGTTCGCCGGCCGTAGCGTGCCCGCGCTAGCCCGCCAGTTTTCCGGCCCGGCGTTCTTTTACTCGTTTGCCCGCGTGCAGCAGAATCTTGCGCGCGTGCGCGAGGCTTTACGCGCTGCGGAATTGCCCGGCGAGCCGCAGATTCTTTACGCGATGAAGGCCAACCGCTTCGCGCCGTTGCTGACGGCGCTGGCGCAGTCCGGAGTGTGCGGCATTGACGCCTGTTCGCCCGCCGAGGTGGAACATGCCTTGAGTTGCGGCTTCAGGCCCACCGATATCTCGTTTACCGCCGGCAGCCTGTCCGCCCGCGACTTCGACCGGCTGGTGCGCCATCCCGGCCTGCAGGTGAACCTGGATTCCCTGTCCGCGCTGGCCGGGTGGGGCCGGCGCATGCCGGGCAGCGTCGTTGGCATCCGTATCAACCCGGGTGCCGGGGTGTCGCGTGAGAGTAACGACAAGTTGCGCTATGCCGGCGATGCGACCACCAAGTTTGGAATCTACCGCGAACAGTTTCCGGAGGCGCTGGAGATTTGTGCTGCCCATGGTCTGCAACTCAGAACCATCCACCTGCACACCGGTTGCGGCTACCTGACCGCGCAACTGGGTACCTGGGAACGGGTGCTGGAGTCGTGTGACTGGTTCCTGGACGCGGCGCCCTCGGTGACCACCGTGAACGTGGGTGGAGGCCTGGGTGTGCCCCATCTGCCCGGTGAGCAGCCGCTTGATTTGCGGGAATGGGCGGCGGTTTTGCAGCGTCGTTTCGGTGTGCGTGGTCTGCGCATCCAGGTGGAGCCGGGTGACTACATCGCCAAGGATGCCGGTCTGCTGATCATGGAGCGCACCTACGAGGAGAACCGGCGTAACACCCGCTTCGTCGGTGTGAATGCCGGTTTCAATATCGCTCCGGAACCTGCGCATTACGGCCTGCCGTTCCAGCCGGTGCCGTTACACTACCGCGGCGAATCCTGCACTCCGGCTCATGTGGCGGGCAATATCAACGAGGCGCTGGATGTCTGGTATGCGGATGCGCTGCTGCCGCCCCTGGACGGGCAGGATCACCTCGCACTGATCAATGCCGGGGCCTATTCCAGTTCAATGGCATCCAACCACTGCATGCGCGGAGAGTTCCAGGAGTACCTGTTGCTGTAGACGGGTCGTCGATCCGGCCCATCGGTTCGCCGGTCAGGCGCGCGGCCCGACCCGTTCGATCAGCCAGTTGAGCAATTCCCGGTGTCGGCAGGCCGGATCCAGGATGTCATCGGTGATTCCCAGTTGCCAGGCCAGCGCATGGCGGCGGTTCATGTCCCGGTACAGGCCATGCAACTGATCTACATAATGTTGCAGTTCCGGCTCGTCGCGAAAGAAACCTTCCCGCAACAGTTCGGCACCGCGTCGCGTAATCAGTACGGCAATCGTTTCCAGGTCGAACTCGGGGTGGTATTGCACACCCCAGAAACTTTTTCCGTCCTGTTCCAGGGCCACCGCCTGGATCGGGGAATGGGTATTGCCCGCCAGTAGCTCTGCGCCCGGCGGTAGCCGCACAACTTCATCACGGTGCGAGGCGAGCGCATCGAAGCAGTGTGGTTTGCCGTGATACATGGGGTGGGCAAGTCCCGCCCTGGTGAGCTGGATGTGGCGGGAAACGCCGATTTCGCGACCCTGGACACCGATGCGCACTTCGCCACCCAGCGCCCTGCACATAAGCTGAATGCCCCAGCAACTGCCAAAAACCGGCACGCCGCTGTCGTACGCGCGACGGGCGAGACCCAGTTGCGCCTGTACCGGTTCACTTTCACCGTCCGAGATGCACAGCGACGATCCGGTCCATGCGATGCCGTCGTAGTCCGTCAGTGACCGTCCCTGCGGCAGTCCGCCATCATGATGTTCTGACGGATAGGCAATTTCGCAGTCCAACTGCGGCGCAAGCGACCGCAACACCGTCGCGTAGCCCTGCGCGTAAGGTGCTATTCCTGCATCCTGCAGGTCGGCGCACGCAGCGGCGGTGTTTCCTTCAACAATCAGGATCAGCATCAGATAATCTCAAAGTAACGTTCCAGTTCCCAACTCGTGACATTCTTGCGGAATTCGCGTTCTTCCCACTCGCGGGTGACAACATAATGGTCCACAAATTCGCTGCCGAACAGGTCGTGCGCGGCTGCTGAATCGCGCAGCCTTGCGGCTGCCGCTGACAGTGAGCCGGGAAGTTGCAGTTCGGGTGGAAATTCCTGCGCATAGGCATTGCCGATGACCTGCGGGGTCGGTTCGATTTTCTGTTCAATGCCCAGCAGGCCGGAGCCCAGCGCAGCGGCCATGGCAATGTAGGGATTGATGTCGGCACCCGCCACCCGGTACTCCATGCGTTGCGAGCCTGCAGAGCCTGGAATCACCCGCAGTGCGGTGGTGCGGTTGTCCACGCCCCAGGTGGCGGCGGTCGGCGCCCAGAAGCCGGGTACCAGTCGCGAATAACTGTTCACCGTGCAGGCCACCATCGCGAGCAGGTCCGGCATATGGCGCTGCTGGCCGCCGATAAACCAGCGCATGACATCGGACATGTGATGTTCCGCCTGCGGATCGTGGAACACCGCCTGGCCATTCGTATCCTGCAGGGACAGGTGAATGTGCCCGGACTGTCCCGGCCAGTCGTTGCTCCACTTGGCCATGAAACTGGCCATCCAGCCGCGTCGTTGCGCCAGCACCTTGGTGAATGTCTTGAACAACGCGGCGCGGTCCGCTGCTTCCAGGGCCTCGCTCACCTGCAGGGCGGCCTCGACCACACCGGCCCCGGTTTCGGTATGCAGGCCCTCGATGGGCATGCGCATCTGCGCGCAGGTATCGAGCAACTCGTGGTAGTACTCGGCATGGACGGCACTGCGCAGGGTTGAATAGCCGAAGAAACCGGGCGTGATGGTCTTCAGGTCCCGGTAGTGCTTTTCGCGTACCGAGTGCGGCGTCTCGTCAAACAGAAAGTACTCGAATTCGCAGGCAGCGCGCGCGGTGTAGCCGAGTTTTTCCGCGCGCTGGAGTACCCGGCGCAGCAGTCCGCGCGGACAAACAGCCTCTGCCGCGCCGGCAAATTCGCCGAGGAAGAAGGGCGTGTGACTCTCAAACGGCAGGCGCCGGGCACTGGTCGGCAGGATGCGTACCGGGGCATCCGGGTAGGCCGTGTGCCAGCCCGTGTAACGCGCTGAATCGTAGAGCTGGTCCTGGCTGTCCCAGCCCAGCACGACGTCACAAAAGCCGAAGCCATGGTCGAGTGCGGCGAGAAACTTGTCCCGATGCAGGTATTTGCCGCGCAGGATGCCATCGATATCGAATACGCCGACGCGCACGTGATCCTGTGGGTGGTCCTCCACCAGTGCGCGCGCTTCTTCCACCGAGCGGATGTTCACGGTTTGTACCATCAGTCTGACTCCAGCGTGCCTGCGACCGCATGACGGAACAGTTCCGCGTAGCGGCTCGCTGTGAACGGGATTGGATTGCCCCCTGCGGAAGGGTCGGCTAAGGCCATTTCTCCGATCCGGTCCGCCTCGCGATCGTCAATGCCCAGCTCGGCGAGCGTGTGCGGCATGCCGGCCACGCGGCGCAGCTCCAGCACTGCCTTGATCAGGCCCGCCACGCCCGGCGTTTCCAGTTGCAGTGCCTGCGAAAGCCACCGGCAGGACGCCCCAATCGCGCTGCGGTTGGCGGCCAGCACATAGGGCATGAGGACGGCATTCAGCGTGCCGTGGTGGGCGTTGTAGAGGGCTCCCAGTGGATGGGCCAGTGCATGCATTGCGCCCAGTCCTTTCTGAAATGCCGTGGCGCCTGCCAGTGAGGCGGCCAGCATGTTGCCACGATAGTGCAGGTTGTGCGGTTCACGCATGACCCCGGGCAGGTTGTCGAATACCAGTCGCATGCCTTCCACCGCGATCCCCTGCGCCAGTGGGTGATAGCCGGGTGCGAAGTAGGCCTCCATGTTATGCGAAAGCGCATCCATGCCGGTGGCACCGCTGAACTGCGGTGGCAGGCCGATGGTCAGTTGCGGATCGGCGATCACCAGCACCGGCAGAATCTGCGGGTGAAAGATGATTTTTTTCAGGCCTGCATCACGGTCGGTGATCACGCTGGCCCGTCCCACTTCGGACCCGGTGCCGGCCGTGGTCGGGATCGCAATGCAGGGCGCAATCCCACCCGGATCAGCGCGTTTCCAGTTGTCACCGATGTCTTCGAAATCCCAGATCGGCCGGGATTGCCCGGACAGAAAGGCAATTGCCTTGCCGGCATCCAGCGCGCTGCCGCCGCCCAGTGCGATGACGCCGTCACATTTCGCGTCGCGGTAGTGCGCAAGTCCCGCCGCCACCTGTTCGCCGGTGGGATTGCCGGTCACGCCACTGAACAGCATGGCAGTGGGGCAGTCTGCGAGTGCCTGCTGCACCATTGCGGAATCGGCCAACCCGGCATCCGTCACCAGCAATGGTCGGCGCATGCCGTGTAACTGCAGGGCATCCGGCAGTTCCCGGGCCCGGCCATTGCCGAAGCGCACGCTGGTCGGGTAGTTCCAGTTGGCGGTGGTGGGTTCGTTCATGTCATTCAGGCAGCCGAAAATGAAATGATTTGGCTTGCGTCAGTTGACCATAGCCGAGCGTCGACAATGAGCAACCCCGGCCGCTGTTGCGCACACCGGTCCAGGCCAGTTCCGGATCCAGGTAATCGCAGCGGTTGAGAAACACCGTGCCGGCGGTGATGGCGTCGGCCAGTCGCAGCGCCACTTCGACATCCCGGCTCCAGATGCTGGCGGTCAGGCCGAGGGTGGAATCATTCATCAGCCGGACCGCCTCGTTGTCATCCGCAACCGCCATGACGCCCACGACCGGCCCGAAGGATTCGTCGCGCATGACTGCCATCTCGTGCGTCACGTCGACCAGGATCTGCGGTGCCAGGTAGGGTGACTGCTCCCGCGCGGCGGGAAAGTCCTGCCCGTCCAGTAATCCCCGGGCGCCCTGCTGCAGGGCGGCGGCGGTCTGTTCGCGCACCAGTTCGGCGGCTGCGGTGCGCACCATGGGGCCCAGCGTGGTTTCCGGTTCCAGCGGGTTGCCCAGCCTGAGCTTGCGGGCTTCCCCGACCAGTGCATCCGTAAATGCCGCGTAACAGCTGGTATGCACGTAGATACGCTCGATGCCGCAGCAGCTCTGTCCTGAATTGAAAAAGGCGCCATCGGCGATTCCGGCCGCTGCGGCTTCGACGTCGGCATCGGCCCGTACATAGGCCGGGTCCTTGCCGCCGAGTTCCAGTCCGACCGGGATAAAGCGTCCGGCCGCCGCACGCTCGATCTGTTCGCCACCCGCGACGGAGCCGGTAAAGGAAACCCCGGCAATCCGGGCGTCCTGCACCAGGGCAGTGGTTTGCCGGCGGTCCAGGTGCAGAAACTGCAGCAGGCCGGCCGGCAGGCCGGCGGCCAGGCCGGCCTCGATGATCCGTTCTGCGCACAGTGGCGTCTGGTGCGAGTGCTTGAGCAGTACGGCGTTGCCAGCCATCAGGCCCGGAATGACGCTGTTTACTGCGGTGAGATAGGGGTAATTCCAGGGTGCAATGGTCAGCAGCACACCCAGCGGTGTGCGGCGTATAAAGCGCCGGAAACCGGCCCGCGGTGGGGGCTCTATATCTGCCAGTGCCGCCCCCGCCTGCTCGATCATGCTGCGCGCGCGTTC
>JBFJWR010000130.1:0-7978 GCA_041623535.1 Pseudomonadales bacterium | reverse complement strand
CCTGTTCTGCAACGAAAGCCTGCCCATTGATGTGCTGATCAGCCCGGAACAGGTGGTCACCGACTACATCCAGCGCCTGATCGAGCACCCCGGCGCGCTGCAGGTTCTCGATTTCGCCGAAGGGCGCGTCCAGTTGGTGGCCGTCAAGGCCTACCAGGGCGGCCCGCTGGTCGGCCAGGAGTTGCGCTTCCTGCGCCAGCACATGCCGCGGGTGGAAACCCGGGTCGCAGCCATTTTCCGTCGCGACCGGCCGATCATTCCGCGCGGCTCGACAATTATCGAACCCGATGACGAGGTGTTTTTCATCGCCGCCAAGGCGCATATACGCGCCGTGATGAGTGAACTGCGGCGACTGGAGCAGGCCTACCGGCGCATCATTATTGCCGGCGGCGGCAATATCGGCGAACGCCTGGCCGCCTCGCTGGAACAGCGCTACCAGGTCAAGATCATTGAGCGGAACCCGGTCCGCTGCCAGCGCCTGTCGGAAAAACTCTCTCACGCGATCGTGTTGATTGGGGATGCCTCCAACCAGGACATGCTGCTGGAGGAGAGCATCGAGGAGGCAGACGTGTTTTGTGCCGTCACCAACCAGGATGAAGCCAATATCATGTCATCCATGCTGGCGAAGCGGCTTGGCGCCCGCAAGGTCATGACCCTGATCAATAACCCCGCCTACGTCGACCTGGTGCAGGGCGGCGAGATCGATATCGCCATTTCTCCGCAGCAGACCACGATCGGCACACTGCTCACCCACGTACGCCGCGGCGACGTGGTCAACGTCCATTCCCTGCGGCGCGGGGCAGCCGAGGCCATAGAGGCGATCGCCCATGGCGACCGGCGTACCTCGCAGGTGGTGGGACGGACCATCTCCGAAATCGAACTGCCGGAAGGCACGACCATCGGCGCCATCGTACGCGGCGATACGGTCATCATCGCCGAGGCCGATGTGATGGTGGAACCGGATGACCACGTAATCCTGTTCGTGGTCGACAAGCGGCGTATTCCGGATGTGGAACACATCTTCCAGGTCAGCGCGACCTACCTCTAGGGGATTGCAGAAACCCGCATGAATTTCCCCGTCGTCCTGAAAGTGCTCGGCCTGTTGCTGATGATTTTCAGCTTCACCATGATTCCGCCCAGCCTGGTATCCGTGTTCTATGCCGACGGCGTCACCCAGGCATTCATCCTGACGTTTTCCGTGACCCTCAGCGTCGGACTGCTGGTCTGGTTTCCGGTGCACAATATTCATCGCGACCTGCGTACGCGGGACGGGTTCATCGTGGTAGTGCTGTTCTGGACCGTACTGGGCCTGTTTGGCGCCGTACCGCTATATCTCGCGGAATCCATGGGTCTGAGCGCCGTGGACGCCATTTTCGAGTCCATTTCCGGCCTGACCACCACCGGTGCCACGGTGATCACCGGCATCGACGAACTACCCAAGTCGATCCTGTTTTACCGTCAGCAATTACAGTGGCTGGGCGGCATGGGCATCATCGTGCTGGCCGTTGCCATCCTGCCCATGCTCGGTATCGGCGGTATGCAGTTGTACCGGGCAGAAACACCGGGCCCGATGAAAGACAGCAAACTGACACCGCGCATTCGCGAAACCGCCGTTTCGCTCTGGAACATCTACCTGGGACTGACCGTGCTCTGTGCCGGCAGTTACTGGCTGGCGGGCATGGACTGGTTCGACGCCATCTCGCACAGCTTTTCCACCGTCGCCATTGGTGGATTTTCCACTCACGACGCCAGCATCGGGTATTTTCAGAGTCATGCCATTGAGACTGTCTGCATCGTATTCATGCTGATCAGCGGCGTGAATTTTTCGCTGCACTATGTCGCCTGGAATTCTCGCGGCATCGGTCATTACCTGCGCGACCCCGAATTTCGCTTTTACATTTTCTGCCTGGCCACCGCATCGATCGTCACGGTCGGCATGTTGCTGGTCACGAAAACCTACGGCACCGAGAAAGCCCTGACGCAGGGCGTCTTTGAAGTGGTGTCGATCGCCACCACGACCGGTTTCGGTACTGCGGACTTTTCAGCCTGGCCGAGCTTCCTGCCCATCATGCTGTTTCTCGGCGCGTTCGTGGGCGGTTGTGCCGGGTCTACCGGTGGCGGCATGAAAGTGATTCGCGTGCTGCTGCTGTTCAAACAGGGTCAACGCGAGATTCGCCGCCTCATTCATCCCAATGCCGTCATCCAGGTGAAGGTGGGCGGCAAAATCGTTCCTGATCGCGTGCTGGAATCGGTCTGGGGTTTCGTCACGGTCTATATGTCACTGTTTATTTTCATGACCATGCTGCTGATGGCCACCGGGCTGGATTTCGTCACGGCCTTTTCTGCAGTCAGCGCCAGCATCAACAACCTCGGTCCCGGGCTCGGTGAAGTGGCAGCGCATTACGGCGATATCAATGCCACGGCAAAGTGGATTCTCTGTTTCGCCATGCTGCTCGGACGGCTGGAGGTTTTTACCCTGCTGGTCCTGTTCTCGCCGATGTTCTGGCGCCACTGACGGCGCGCAGCAATCCGCGTCCGGTCAGTATATTTTCGGCAAGCCGTCCGGCCGCCGCTTGAAGCGCTTGTATTCCCACTGATACTGCGCCGGTGACTTGTTCACTATCAATTCTATCGTGCGGTTGATCGCCGCGGTCGCAACCTGCATGTCCGGGTCGTCGTAACCGGCTTCCAGTTCGCTGTAAATCACCCGGAAGCCCGCCGCATCAGGCAGGCGCAGCACGTGGCCGCAAATCACCTGGCAACCGGTCTGCTCGACGATCCGCGGCACCAGCTGACTGGTCAGGGCCGGGATGCCGAAGAACGGTGTGAACACGCCACTTTTCAGGCTCGGCTCCTGATCCGGCAGGATGAACGCGCAACCGCCCTCGCGCACGGCGGCGTACAGCGCCTCCACCCCCTCCCGGGTACTTGGATACAGGTCGAAACCCTGTCCGAACTGCCGGCGACGCTCAACGATAAAGCGATCCAGCGCGGGCAGGGACGGTGGTTTGTAAATGGCATGGCCATGGTAACGGGCCGTGAACTGCTGGTTGATCATTTCCCAGTTGCCGATGTGCGGCATGATCACCACCAGGCCACGCGGGTCGGCCATGCAGCGATCCAGCAACTCGACGTTCACCACTTCCCGTATCAACGCAGAGGATCGCGGTTCCGACCAGAGCCAGGCGATCCCGGATTCCATCATCGTGCAGGCCGTCTGGCGCACGCTTTCCCGCGCCAACTCTTCGCGCTCCGTCGCGTCCATGTGCGGATAGCAAAGCTGCAGGTTTATACGTGTGACACGCGCCAGTTCGGAATCCATCTTCCAGAACAGATTCCCGAGCAGACGACCGAGGCGCTGCGCCATGGGCAGCGAGCACAGGGACATGAGCCGAATCGTGGCGATGATCAATGCGGCCTTGATGCCTTTCACGTGCAATATGCTCCGATTCCAATGGACGGGGTGCCTGCAGTCCGCGCCTCGCGAGCGCGCGAGACCTGCACCCTAGCACCTAAGTTTAGGCGCGTCCCGGGATTGCACGCGGCCCCAGACGAACTGCTAATCTGAAGCCAGCAGTCGCTCGTTGCAGAGAGCATATGAAACCGGTTCGCTACGCGGATATAGACGTACTGATTATCGACGATCAACCCGAGGCGCGCAGCTATACCCGCGACATGCTGCGCGAGTTCGGCAGCGAGCATGTCGCGACAGTATCGAACGGCGAAGAGGCGCTTAATATGCTGCGGGAGCGGCGCTATGGGCTGGTACTCTCCGACTACAACCTTGGCGATGGCCGCGATGGCCAGCAGGTTCTCGAGGAAGTACGCCACGGTGGGCTGCTGCCGCAAACCGCGGCCTACGTGATGATTACGGCCGACAGCTCTCCGCAGATGGTCATGGGTGCACTCGAATACCACCCGGACGGCTACATCATGAAGCCGTACACGCGCAGCGATCTGAAGAAACGCCTGACGCGCCTGCTGGAAGTGAAACAGGCCCTGGCGCCCATTGAGGAGCAGCTCGATGCCGGCCAGTACCAGCAGGCACTGGCTGCCTGCGACCAGGTGGCGCGCCGCCATCCAGACCAGATAGTACTTGCCCTCCGGCACAAGGGGGCGATCCTGCTGCTGCTTCACCGCAACGATGATGCCGAGAAGCTGTACCGCACCGTGCTCGGCAAACGCATGCTGCCCTGGGCACAGCTTGGGCTCGGCAAAACCCTGTTTGCACAAGGCCGCCTGGATGAATCAGCAGACGCCTTTCGTACCCTGATCGCCGAGAATAACGCGTACGTGGAGGCACACGACTGGCTGGCACGCATCTATGCCCAGCAGGGCAAAAGTGAAGAGGCTGAACGGGAACTGCTTGCCGCCATCGACATCTCGCCGAAGGCGGTGAAGCGGCAGATGGAACTGGCCCGGGTTGCCGAGCAGAACAAATCCTGGACTGTCAGCGAAAAGGCCTATCGCAGAAGCGTCACGCTGGGTCGGCATTCGGTGTACCGCAACCCGAATAACTATTTCGGCCTCATCAATGTCATGGACAAAACCCTCGACGAGCGATCATCCCGTGACCGCAAGAAAGCTGGAGATGATGCCTTGCGCCTGTTGAAGGAAGCGGACCGCATTTTTGACGACCGTGAAGTGCGCTGCCGCGCTGCGGCGTTGCGGGCGCGCACCTGCCACACCCACGGCAAGACGCGTGAAGCGGAGATTGCCGAGCAGCGCGCGCGTGACCTGTTGCAAAAGATGGACAACCCCCCGGAGGAACTGCAGCAACTGGTCGCCGGCAGCGGTGTTGCCGATGCGCAGAAACAGGCCGCGTTTGAAAAGTGCGAGAACCTGAACAACCAGGGCGTGGAGCTGTTTCAGAATGGCCGCAACGCCGAGGCCTATGCCTTGTTCCGCGAAGCTGTGCAGTCCGGGCAGGCCAGTATTGCCGTGCTGTTGAATACGCTGCAGGCTGTGCTGGTGCTGGCCCGTGATGGCCAGGCACCGGGTGACTGGAAACAGCACGCCGCAGAATACCTGGGAATGCTGGACGCCATGGAGACCGACAGCCCGCACCGCGCGCGATTGGATAAGCTCAAGCACATGCACCAACAACTGGCCTGATCGTGTTGAAGGATTCGAACGGCCGTGCCGCTCTGCAGAACCTGCTGACCACGTCGCTGCTGCATGATCTCAAGAACCAGGCCCACCACCTCGTGCTGGGCCTCGAATCCCTGCCGGTAGACCCTGCAGCCCGGTCCCAGCGTGAGCGCCTGTGCCACGAGGCGGCGACCATGGGGAATCGTCTGACCGAAGTCCTGCTGATACTGCGCCTCACCGAGCAGCGTCACGGGCTGCAGGAAGACCTGTTGCCGGTCCGGCCCATCCTCGAGGATGTCGCTGAAGAGGGCCAACAACGCACCATCAATAGCAAACTGCGCGTCCTGGTGGAGTGCGATGCCGGGCTGCTGCATTATTTCGATGGCATGCTGGTTGAAAGCGCGCTGCGTTCGGCCTGCGATAACGCCCTGCGTCATGCACGCAGCGAAGTACGGCTCAGCGCGCGCAATGAAAACAGCGACTTGTTGTTGGTGGTTGAAGACGACGGGCCTGGTTTTCCGGAAGAACTCCTGGGAGAAGAGGCGTCGATCCCTGCAGCAGACCCGTCCCAGCACCGCACCGGACTGGGACTGCAACTGGCGCGCGAAGTCGCCACGGCACACCACACCGAGGGGCGCCACGGCCGGTTGCTGCTGGACGTCTCTCCAACCCTGGGCGGCGCCCGTCTCTGCCTGCGCCTGCCCTGATCCGCGCCCGGCTGCTGGCCGGTTTCAAGCACGTTCCGCCATACCTCAGTATAATGCCCGGCGCCGCCAGGCCGAGCCGCAAACAGGACTCCGATGAATTTTCAGGAACTGATCCTGCAACTGCAAAACTACTGGTCCGCCCAGGGTTGTACGCTGTTGCAACCGTACGACATGGAAGTGGGCGCCGGGACGTTTCACCCCGGAACGTTCCTGCGCGCGATCGGGCCGGAGCCCTGGAATTGCGCCTATGTGCAGCCCAGCCGCAGGCCCACCGACGGACGCTACGGTGAGAACCCCAACCGCCTGCAACACTATTACCAGTTCCAGGTATTGCTGAAGCCATCCCCTCCGGACATTCAGGATCTCTACCTGAAATCCCTGCAGGCGCTCGGCATCGATCCGCTGGTTCATGATATTCGCTTTGTGGAAGACAACTGGGAATCGCCCACACTGGGCGCGTGGGGCCTTGGCTGGGAGGTCTGGCTGAACGGCATGGAAGTCACCCAGTTTACGTACTTCCAGCAGGTCGGAGGTCTCGAGTGTCGGCCGGTTGCCGGAGAAATCACTTATGGGCTGGAGCGCATCGCCATGTACCTGCAGGGCGTGGACAGCGTCTATGACCTGGTCTGGTCCGATGGCGCACGCACGATTCTGTATGGCGATGTGTTTCAGCAGAACGAACGCGAGATGTCGGCCTTCAACTTTGAACATGCCAACGTAGAAGGCCTGTTCGCAGCTTTCGACGCCTGCGAGACCGCCTGTGGCGAACTGCTGGAGGCCGGCCTGCCCATTCCTGCATATGAACAGGTTTTGAAAGCATCGCACCAGTTCAACCTGCTCGATGCCCGGCGGGCATTGTCGGTAACGGAACGCCAGCGGTTCATTCTGCGCGTGCGCACACTTTCCCGTGCAGTCGCGGAACGCTATTACCAGTCACGTGAAGCCCAGGGCTTTCCGTTGTGCCGCGAGGATGTGTCGTGACCCTCTCCCCCCTGCTGATCGAAATCGGCACTGAAGAGCTGCCACCCGGACTGTTGCCCAGGCTGGCCGAGGACCTGGGCGCCGGTTTGCACGCGGCGCTGCAATCAGCGCAGCTGCAACCGGGTGCGCTGCGTACCTTTGCCGCGCCACGTCGCCTGGCTGTGCAGATTGACGCGGTACTCGACCTGCAGCCGGAACAATCCCAGGTCCGCTACGGGCCACCCGTGGCCGCGGCCCTGGATGCCACTGGCGCACCCACGCCCGCCGGCAGCGGGTTTGCCCGGTCCTGCGGTGTGGACTTCGAGGAACTCCAGCACGTACCCGGTGACAAGGGACCACGGCTGGCCTATACCCTGGTCCAGCCGGGCCGTTCCATTGGTGATATGCTCCCCGGACTGATCATGAGCACTGCGGATGCACTGGTCATGCCGCGGCGGATGCGCTGGGGCGGCAATGACGTCGAATTTGTGCGGCCTGTGCACTGGCTGGTGGTTTTGCTGGGTTCCGACGTGCTGCCCATGAATCTCTGGGGCGTGGCTGCGGACCGTTACACGCGCGGTCACCGCTTCCACGCCACCGAACCCCTGCCGCTTGCCGATGCGCTTGCTTATGAACAGGTGCTGGAGGAACAGGGCCATGTGATTCCCGATTTTGAACGCCGTCGCGACCGGGTGGCAACACAGGTTGCCGCGGTGGCCGGCGAGCTGGGCGGCCTGGTGCCAGAAGATGGCGCGCTGCTTGACGAGGTGACTGCGCTGGTGGAATGGCCCGTCGCGATTTCCGGCGGTTTCGAAGCGCGCTTCCTGGAGGTGCCCCAGGAGGCCCTGGTATCAACGATGTGCGCGAATCAGAAGTACTTTCCGGTCTTCGATCAGGGCGGCAAGCTGATGCCGAAGTTTATCGCCGTCACCAACCTGGAAAGCACGAATCCGGAGGAAGTCCGCAAGGGAAACGAACGCGTGATCCGGCCGCGTTTCGCAGACGCCGAGTTCTTTTTTCTGGAAGACCGCAAACAGGCGCTCAGCGATCGCGAGCCAGCGCTGGAGGGCCTGGCCTTCCAGCGTAAGTTGGGCAGCATGCTGGCACGCAGTACCCGCATCGCCAGGCTCGCTGCACACCTGGCGCCGCTGTGCGGCGCGAACCCGGAGATCAGCGAGAACGCCGGCAGACTGTGCAAGTGCGATCTACTGACACAGATG
>JBFJWR010000129.1:0-7990 GCA_041623535.1 Pseudomonadales bacterium | reverse complement strand
TGCGCGGTCTCCGAGGGTTACGGTCTCACCGAGGCATCGCCGGCGGTGACCGTCAATCCCCCCGATGCGATTCAGCCGGGTACCGTGGGGTTGCCACTGTCCGGCACGGAGCTGCGCCTGGTTGATACCGATGGGACTGTCATTCCGCCGGGTACGGACGCCCGCGGCGAACTGTGCGTACGCGGTCCGCAGGTCATGCAGGGGTACTGGCGGGGCGAGGCGGAAACTGCGCAGGTGCTGGATGCGGACGGCTGGCTGCACAGCGGCGATATCGCGGTCATCCGGCCGGACGGTTACGTGCAGATCGTCGATCGCCTGAAAGACATGATGATCGTGTCCGGGTTTAACGTGTATCCCAATGAAATCGAGGAGGTGCTCAACCAGCACCCGGACGTGATCGAATCGGCTGCAGTCGGCGTGGCGGACGAGGCCAGCGGTGAGGCGATCAAGGTGTTCGTGGTTTCCCACAATCCGGATATTTCCTTTGCTGAATTGCAGGCTTTCTGCCGCAAGAGTCTGACCGGCTACAAGGTGCCCAAGTTGTTTGAATTGCGGGATCAGTTGCCGAAGTCGGATGTCGGCAAGGTCTTGCGCCGCAAATTGCGCGACAGCAGCCCGGACGTCGCGTGAAAAACGAGGTTCGCAAGCAGCTGCTGTCCCTGCAGCGCATGGAGCGATCCCTGGTGTCTGCCCACATCCAGCATCCGGACGCGATGCGCCCGGGCGAGTACCGCATGCTGCGCTACCTGTTCAATTTTTCCAGCCTGACCGTGTTCCAGCCGGGAGCCGCGCGCGGCGAGCCGGTGAATGAGCGGCCGGATGTGCAGGTCTCGCAGGATGTCATCCAGCCCTTGCGCAAGGATGTAATCCACATATTTTCCCACGTATTGCGCGAAACCGGCGACCCGCACCGGCGATTACTGCGGGCAGCAACCCTGTTGCAGGGATTCACCATCCGGCTGAGCGAGGCGCGGGCGGCCGTGCTGGCTGCGCACAAATCCGATTTCAGGGCGCGCGATCTGGATGCTGAGGTCGGCATCAAGATGCTGGTCAACGTGGCAGGCGGCGGGGGTGGTGCGGGGTATGTCTACCTGGGCGCCTGGCAGAGCATGGAGGAACATGGGCTGATTCCTTCGTATATCTGCGGTGCGTCCATCGGCGCCCTGCTGGGGGCTTTCCGGGCAGTCAGTGTTCAGGGTATTTACGAGGAGGAAGTCGAGTTTGCTGCTTCACTGAATACCTACCAGATATTCCGCCGGCCGCGCGCCGAGGTGCGGCACGGCGTCCCCGGCCTGCTGCGCCTGCACCTGGAAGCTTTCGACCAGATTCTCGCGCACCCGGATGGCACGCCGTTGCGCATGCATGAATTGCCGATTCCCCTGGACACCGTGGTCGGCGGCCTGCGCGCGGCGGTGTACCGGGCGCTGCCGGACGCGTTCAAACCACGCCACGATGTGTTCGCCGGCGGCCGGTTCTCCCACAAACTGGCCTGGCGAATGCTGCAGATGCTGGGCTACCTGTCGCCCTTGCTGGTCAAGGAAGTGGTGCTCGGCGGCGACGGCATGTCGCGCCAGTTCAATGTGCGCGACGCGGTGGGATTTTCCTCGGCAATTCCCGGTGTACTGCATTACGAGGCATCGTCGGCGGACACGCGCACCGACGCGATGCTGCGTGAACTGCGTTCCGCCTACAAGGTGGCTGGCCTGGTGGACGGTGGCGTGGTGGCCAATGTGCCGGCGCGCATCGCCTGGCGGCGGGTGCAGGAGGGTCGCATCGGCACCCGTAATGCCTGTTATCTCGCCTTCGACAGTTTCCTGCCGCAGGCCAAGCCCGGCCACATGTGGCTGGTGCCGGTAACTTCCACCGTGCAGGTGCAGATGCCGGGCAACCGGCCTTACCTCGACTGGCTGGTGCAGTTCCGGCCCACGCTGTCGCCGGTCAACCTGCTGCCACACCGGGAAGACCTGGATCAGGCCCTGGCCTGGGGGCGGGCCTCGGTCGCGGAGGCCATTCCGCTTTTCAAGGCGCTGCTGGCACCGGTGGAATGGGTGGAGCCAAAACGCAGTGGTTTGCCGGTGGACTGAGTCCGGCGCCTGAAGCATTTTTTCGCGTCCGCAAATCAACTATCCTTGCAACAGCAGCATCACATCAGCGGGATTAGCAATGGCCACTTTCATCACCGGGTCGGGCCTGTATACGCCGGCGGAATCGATTTCCAACGAGGAACTGGTCGAAAGCTATAACGCCTGGGTGCGGGCCGAGAACGCCCGCAATGCCGAGCAGATCGAAGCCGGCGACATGGAGCCGCTGGCCGAGTCCAGCGTGGAATTCATCGAGAAGGCTTCCGGCATCAAGAGCCGCTACGTCATGAACAAGTCCGGAGTGCTCGATGTCGAGCGCATGACGCCGGATCTGCCGGACCGGCCCAATTCTGAACCTTCGATCATGTGCGAGATGGGCGTGGTCGCCGCCCAGGAAGCGCTGCAGCGTGCCGGGCGCACCACGGCCGATGTGGATGCCGTGCTGGTTGCCTGTTCCAACATGCAGCGCGCCTACCCGGCGATGTCCGTTGAGATCCAGGCAGCGCTGGATATTTCCGGCTGGGCGTACGACATGAACGTCGCTTGTTCCTCGGCGACCTTCGGAATTCAGGCTGCGGTCAATGCGGTGCAGCAGGGCAGTGCCCGCGCTGTGCTGGTGATTTCACCGGAAATCTGTTCCGGCCACCTGAACTTCCGCGATCGCGACAGTCATTTCATTTTTGGTGATGCAGCAACCGCGGTGCTGGTGGAAGGCCAGGACGGCCCCGAAGCGGATCACGTGTTTGAAGTGCTGGGCACCCGCCTGTGGACGCAGTACTCCAATAACATCCGCAACAATTTCGGCTTTCTGAATCGCTGTGACGAGAAAGGCGCAGGTGGACCCGACAAACTGTTTATCCAGAATGGTCGCAGTGTGTTCAAGGAGGTTTGTCCTGCAGTAGCGCAACTGATGACCAGTCACCTGGAAGAACTGAAGATTCCGGTCAGTGACCTGAGTCGCATGTGGCTGCACCAGGCGAATGCCAATATGAACAACCTGATCAGTCGCAAGGTGCTCGGGCGTGATGCCGAACCGGGCGAGGCCCCTGTAGTCCTCGATCAATACGCCAATACCAGTTCGGCGGGTTCCATCATTGCCTTCCGCCTGCATCACGAAGACCTGAATTCTGGTGATATCGGGGTCATCTGCTCGTTCGGTGCCGGATATTCCATCGGCAGCGTGGCCTTGCGCAAGGTCTGACCCAGCGACCCGGCATCAGGCCGGCCTGAATTCCCATTGCCGGCGTCTGACCGAGCGCTTTTTTTGACTGAATTGTGCAGGTCGGGAATTTTTTTCGCCTGCTGGCGTCCAATCCCGGGAAGGCTATAGTCCCATACGGGCCTTTCACAGAACCCAGAAGTCGAGTCGGGAAACTAATTCATATCCGGCCGGTCAAAGGGTGGTCTTTCCGTATTCTTATGCCCGGTTCTGCCGTGGCGGAGTTTCCGGAGAATATCCATAAGGCTGGAAAACCGGCCACAACCATTGCTACTCAGGAGAGTTCCTACGATGTCCAACAAACCAGTAATGAAACCCCTTGCTGCCGCGTGTGGCGCCGCTTTCATGGCATCCCTGGCTGCATCGCCAATGGTATCTGCTGCTGAAAATCCCTTTGCTGCCAATGAACTGACCAGCGGTTACATGAACCTGGCCGGAAAAGCTGAAGGCAAGTGTGGCGAAGGTAAATGCGGTGAAGGCAAGTGCGGCGAAGGTAAGAAAGAAGCCGAAGGCAAGTGCGGTGAAGGCAAGTGCGGCGAAGGCAAGAAAGAAGCCGAAGGCAAATGCGGTGAAGGCAAATGCGGTGAAGGCAAGAAAGAAGCTGAAGGCAAGTGTGGCGAAGGTAAGTGTGGCGCTAAATAAGCGCAGCTGAGCTGATACTGCAATAACCGGCCGGTCCTGCAGGTTCGCAGGGCCGGCCGGTCGTATCTGGGACCACGAGCATGCCAGAGTCACGTAAGCCTGCCGCAGCGCGCGAGCACGGATATCCCGTACAGGGCGCCGGCCTGGGTCTGCGTCGTGCGCTGTTGGATTCGCTCGCCGATGTTGAACCGGGTCGCATCGACTTCATGGAGGTCGCGCCGGAGAACTGGATAGGCCTGGGCGGCCGGTTGGGGCGCAAGTTCCGCTGGTATGCAGACCGTTATCCCATGGTCTGTCATGGGTTGTCCTTATCCCTGGGTGGTCCGCATCCGTTGGACCAGCAACTGTTGAAAGACACGCGCAGATTTCTCGATGATTTCGAGGTGCGCTGTTATACCGAACACCTGAGTTACTGTGGCGACCACGCCCAGCTTTACGACCTGATGCCGATTCCGTTTACCGAAGACGCGGTGCGCTACGTGGCAGCACGCATTCGGGAAGTGCAGGATGTGCTCGGGCGCCAGATCGGCATCGAGAACGTTTCCTACTACGCGGCGCCGGGCGCCGAGATGTCCGAGATCGAATTCATCAACGCCGTGATTGACGACGCGGACTGCAAGCTGCACCTGGACGTGAACAATATTTACGTCAACAGCATCAATCACAGCTATGACCCGTTTGAGTTCCTGCGCCAGCTGCCCGGCGACCGGGTTCTTTATGTGCACGTGGCCGGGCATTACAACGAAGCGGAAGACCTGCGCGTGGATACCCACGGGGCGAAAGTGATAGATCCCGTATGGGATCTGCTGAACCGTGCCTATCAATGGTTTGGCGTCATGCCCACCCTGCTGGAGCGGGATTTCAACTTCCCGCCGGTGCCGGAATTGCTGGCCGAGGTAGAGCAGATTCGCATGATTCAGAAGGCCTGGGCCCTGCAGCAGGAAAGCGTTCATGCCTGAGCCCGGCTTCATGCAACAGCAGCGCGCATTCGCTGCCCACCTGCGTCATCCGCAACTGCATCCTGCACCGCAGGGCATCGAAGACCGGCGCATGCAGATTTATCGCGAACTTTTTTACAACAATATCGAAGGCTTTATTGCCAACGGCTTCCCGGTGCTGCGGGAACTGCACGACGATGTGCGCTGGCATGCCATGGTGCGCGACTTCTTTCATCGCCACGCCTGCAAGACGCCGTACTTTGTCCGGATTACGGAAGAATTTCTGCAGTACCTGCAGGAAGAGCGAGAGCCCGATGCGCAGGACTTCCCCTTCATGACTGAACTGGCGCATTACGAATGGGTGGAGATCGCCCTCGATGTGGCCGAAGCTGATCTGGACGAGATCCCGGTCGATGCGGATGGCGACCTGTTGGCGGGCAAGCCGCTGGTCAGTCCGCTGGCCTGGCCGTTGTCGTATCAGTATGCCGTGCAGCGGATAGGCCCCGAGTACATTCCGACCGAACCGGAAGAACTGCCGGTGTGGCTGGTGGCATGGCGCAACCGTGCCGACGAAGTAAAATTCATGGAATCCAACGCGGTAACCGTGCGCATGTTGCAGTTGTTGAACGATCCTGCGTCCGTGTCCGGGCGGCAGGTGCTGGAGCAGATTGCGAGTGAGATGCAGCACCCCAACCCGCAGGTGGTGATCGAACGCGGCCTCGAGACACTGGTCGACCTGCGCGCAAAACACGTCCTGCTGGGCACGCACCCCACCTAGAAAACAACCTTCCAATACGAAGCAGAGGAACGACCGACTTATGTCCCAAGCACTCCCGATCCGCATCGCCAACCGCCTGCAGGACCTGATCGAGTCTTTTCGCTTCCTGGACTTTCTTGCGCCGACCGCCATTCGCCTGTACCTGGCGCCGATATTTGTCGTTGCCGGCTATCACAAGCTGCAGGACATCGACAGCATCATCGCCTGGTTCGGGAATCCGGACTGGGGGCTGGGTCTGCCGTACCCGGAGGTCATGGCCTACCTGGCGGCTTACACGGAGTTTCTGGGCGGCATCGCGCTGCTGGTCGGCATCGCCGTGCGCTGGTTCTCGGTGCCGCTGATGATCACCATGATTGTTGCGGCACTGACCGCACATTGGGACAACGGCTGGTTCGCGATTGCCTCGAGCAACCCGGATACCAGCGCTGCCAAGGCTGCCGCCTGGGTCGGCTTTCCGGGTGCCCAGGAAAGCCTGGAGAACAGCCGCGAGGTCGGCAAACGCCTGACAGCTGCCAAGTCCATCCTGCGTGAACATGGCAATTACAACTGGCTGACCGAGAAGGGCAATTTCGTGGTGCTCAATAACGGCATCGAGTTTGCCGTGACCTACTTCATCATGCTCGCCGTGCTGTTCTTCATGGGCGCGGGCAAGTTTCTCAGCCTCGATTATTACATCCGTCTTTTCCTCCGCGACCGACCCTGACCGGGGCGGGCAGGCACCCACTGTCCTTCTCCCGGCCTGTTCCGGTCGCGTACCTGTGGCCGGATTTCTTGCGCATCTTCGGGTCGGCTACTAAATTTGAATGATTGTTGAACATTCAAATGGCCGCCTGGCGGCCGTGCTGAAAACAGGGAAATGCCTCGTCATGGAACGACGATCCAGTACGCCGGTTCATATCTCGGTTTTTGCAGGCAGCGAATCCGGCTGTGCGGGTGCCGTGCCGTTGCGGGTCGCACTTCCGATCATCAGATTTTCTTCAACTTGTAACAATGCGGTAACACTGTGAGCCGACACTATGCCGCGTGCGATTCAGACCTGCAGACGCCCATGCAGGAGCGACAGGTCGGAATCAATAAAAAACATATAAAACAATAATTCAGGTAATTTTGAGTAAGAGTTCAGGAGCGATATTGATGAGCAGAACGAATTTGAAAGCCCTCTACGCCGGTGTGCTGGCGGCCTCCGTGTCCGGCGGCGCGCTGGCCGGGACGGTTACTTCGGATGGGCCGGATATTCTGATCAAGACGGACAGTGGCTTCTCTGCTCAAACGGCGGATGGGGCATTCAGTTTCGATCTGGGCGGCCGGATCATGTTTGACGTGGATTCCGCAGACGGCATTTATAACCAGACGGATGCCGGCAATGACAACCAGGCACAGCGCATGGAGTTTCGGCGTATCCGTGTTGAATTGAGCGGTACCGCTTACAGCGACTGGCACTATGTCCTGAAAACAGAATTGGCGGACGCTGGCGATAGTGAGAATGGTGGCGCCAATACCGTGGATGAGGTGTCCATCCTGTATTCCGGATGGGATGTCGCAAACATAAAGGCCGGTCGTTTCAATACGCCATTTGGCCTGGAGCAACTGACCAGTTCCAATTGGATCAGTACGCCTGAGCGTTCGATCATCTCGGATTTCCATCCCGCGGCCGGCAAGCAACAGAATATCCAGTTGAGCGGCAACCTTGTAGAGATGTTCTCCTGGCAACTGGCGCTGGTGGATCAGGAAAAGATTGAAGCCAGTGATGGTTCCAAGGAGTTCGGACACGCGGGGCGGATTTCCTTTTCGCCGATTCATGAGAAAGACGCAGTGCTGCACCTGGCGCTGGCTTATTACGATGCGAATGCAGACGCGGGTCCTGCGGGTGGGACAACGGAAGATACGATTTTCCGTACCCGTCTTGGTGTGCACACGGCAGAGGACGGTGGTGGTGCGGGTCTTCGCCCCCGGTTGCGGGCTGATCTCGACGAGGATGTCACGATGGGATTGGAAGCTGCGGCCGTCATGGGGCCGTTCTCGTTGCAGGGTGAGTATTTCGAGCGTGATATGAGCGTGACGAATACCGCGTTTGACCCCGAGAACAAGGGCTACTACCTGCAGGGAACCTGGACGCTGACGGGTGAATCCCGCGCCTATAAATGGAAAGATGGCAAATTCGACAAGATTTCTCCCTCGGGAAAAGACGGCGCCTGGGAACTGGTCGCCAAGTACGAGAATGTCGAATCGGATTTGGATCAGGCCGGCCTGGAGAATTTCGAGGTCGAACTGTGGACGCTGGGCGTGAACTGGTACGTCAACAAGAATGTGAAGTTCATGCTGCATTATCTAG
>JBFJWR010000128.1:0-8006 GCA_041623535.1 Pseudomonadales bacterium | reverse complement strand
CTGCGCAGGGTGCCGCGATCCAGCGCGGTGGCTTCGCTGCCGGTGTCCGCGAGGTAAACCCCGGTCACGCTGCGAATCTCTTCCGCGTCACTGTTGACGCCCTGCAGGTAATACAGGATGCGGTCCAGTACCGACCGGCTTTCGTCGTCGCCGGCAGCCGTGGCGACACCAAGGTCTGCGAACCGCTTGATCTGCCCGTCGATCTGGCGCAACAGGGTGCGTATATCGTTTGACAGCTCCAGGTCCTGCGTATGCAGGGCATGCAGTAGCGCACCGGCTATCCAGAAGAAATGCGTATCGGCTTCCGTGTTGACGACGCGATCGAGGTGCGCGCAAATTTTTTCCATGCGCTGCAAATGCGTACGCGGGATATCCGCGCGCATGATGGCGACCAGTTCCGCCTGGTACATCTTGCGTGATTTGCGCAGTTCCGCAGTGACATCCACTGGAGCATCCGGAGGGGTCGGTGCCACCGGGCGTTCATAAAAACGATTCCAGTCGATGGAAAAGAAATCTGCATCCGAGATCGGCCGCAGCTTGCGCACCTCGCGCAGTTCATTCATGACCGGCACGAGGGAGGCGGGGGAGTCACTGAGTCCGGCCTGAATCTGATCGAGGTAGACCGGAAGTTGCAGAAGTCCCTGCATCAACGCTCTCTGCGCGGCCCCGGTGTCGGTTACCTTGCCTTCTTCAGCGAGCGCTGCGGCCAGGACCTCCATTTCGTCGCTGAGCATGACCGCGCCACGGAAACCAAGCATACGCATGGTGCCGGTAATCTGGTGCAGGTAACTGGTACAGAAACGCAGGCAGGACGGATCATTCGCAGAATCGGCATACTCCTCCAGGCTCTGCGTCGCCAGGCGGACGGTTTCTTCCAGTTCGCTGCGTACCCAGCTGAGAGCCGTGTAATCACGATCTTCCATCAGACCGCTTCCTGCCGTATCCAGGCCTGAACACCGGAAGCACGCCAGCTACGGAGTGCGGGATGCTTCCAATCCGGGGCTTCACCGAGACCAATCACCAGCAGTCCACCCGGACGCAGACAATCGGCGAGCTGATCAAGTATCTGCTGTCGCAACCAGCGCCGGAAATAAATCAGCATGTTGTGACAGAAAATGATCTGCATATCGCGAATGGGCGCGCCTCTCAATTCCAATACATTCACCTGCGCAAAACAGACTCGTCGGCGCAGATCCATCTTGATCTGTTGGTAGTCCGCCGCCACCCCTTCGAAATAGCGCTCGCGGTAGGACGGATCCACATCCTGCAACCTGCGCTGCTGATAGGCGCCTTCGCGCGCCCGGGCCAGCACCGGGAGGCTGATATCGCTGCCGGTAACACTGTAGTGCGCCTGCGGGCTGTTCCGGGACAGTTCGTCATCCAGCAGCATGGCGAGTGAATAGGGTTCCTCTCCGGTTGAGCAGCCGACCGACCAGCAATCGCAACCCCGCTGCACCGTGAACGGACCGGATACTTCCGCAAGGTAGCGGCGCACTGCGCTGTAGGCTTCCGGATTGCGGAAGAAACGGGTTTCGTGGACGGTAAGCCGGTCCACCAGGCGGATCCATTCGAGGCCGCCGGCTTTACGATCCATAACCATCCGGTAGTAGTCACGGTAACAGTCCAGCCCCAATTCACGCATGCGGCTGGCCAGATTGGTCCGCAAAAATGTTTTGCGCTCGACCGTGAGCTGCATGCCGGTTCGCTGCTCAAGCAATAATCGCCAGGCATGAAACTCCTCGTCCGCCATTTCCGGAATGGGCGCATAGGTCCATCGCTGGCTGGCTGCACTGCCGCGCTGAGGTAATGACATGGCAAATCCGGTGATCCGGGTTCAGATCATCAACGACTGGCATCCGGCAGCTTGAAGCCGGCAACCGAATTGCGCATTTCCGAGGCCAGGGACGCCAGGTTGCCAATCGAGCTCGCTGTTGCGTTGGTGCCTGCCGAAGTCTGGGAGGTGATCTCCTGAATCACGTTCATGGTGTTCGATACGTGGCCGGCGGATGCCGCCTGCTGGCGCGCAGCGTTCGAGATATTCTGAATCAACTCGGCGAGATTCGCGGATACGCTTTCGATCTCTTCCAGCGCCACACCGGCGTCCTGCGCCAGGCGCGCACCGCGCACCACTTCCGAGGTGGTTTGTTCCATCGAAATCACCGCTTCGTTGGTATCGCTCTGAATGGTTTTCACCAGTGCCTCGATCTGCTTGGTGGCAGCACTGGAGCGTTCAGCAAGACGCTGCACTTCATCCGCCACCACCGCGAAACCACGACCGGCATCGCCGGCCATCGACGCCTGGATGGCTGCGTTCAGGGCGAGGATGTTGGTCTGGTCAGCAATGTCATTGATCAGCGATACGATGTCGCCGATTTCCTGCGAACTCTCGCCCAGTCGCTTGATGCGCTTGGATGTTTCCTGGATCTGCTCACGAATGGTGTCCATGCCATTGATGGTGTTTTTCACCACCTCGTTGCCTTTCTTGGCAATCGACACCGATCGCTCGGCCACCGAGGCAGACTCGAGTGCGTTCGAGGATACCTGGTCGATCGACACCGCCATCTCGTTGATGGCCGCCGAGGCGCCGGCGATTTCCTGTGCCTGGTGTTCACTGGCTTCGGCCAGGTGCATGGCCGTGGCCTGCGTTTCCTGCGCTGCAGAAGACACGCTTACCGCGGTACCGTTGATGGTCGATACCAGGATGCGCAGCTGGTCAATCGTGTAGTTGATGGAGTCGGCAATCGCGCCGGTGAAATCTTCCGACACGGTGGCGGTCACGGTCAGATCCCCGTGGGCCAGGTCAGCCAGTTCATCGAGCAGCCGCATAATGGCGTTCTGGTTCTGCTCGTTCACCGACTGTGTTTCGCGCATGCGGTTCTTCGTATCCTGGTACAGAATGATGGCCATCCAGAATATTGAGCCCACCGCCAGCAGGCCGAAGATATAGCCAAAGATGGGGCCTATCAGGCGATCTTCAGACAAGGTGTCAAGGCGGGTCGCCAGGTCGGAAGTCGTGCGCAGAAGGTTCTGCGAGTCGGCAAAAATCTCGTTGGCCGCAGACCGTACGTTGGACAATTCCGGCGAGGATTCCACCACCCGTTCCACCACCGGAATCAACGAGCGCAATTGCTCGTCGATGGCATTGAGAATCTGCACTGCCTCGGGCGTCGTCACCCGACTGATATTCAGGCCCCGGTTGCCCTCGAGCATGGCCTTTACCTGCAGGTCGAACAGGCGTACCTGCTTGCCGAAGGTATCCGCTGCCTTTACCGCGCCTTCGCCACCGGCCTGCACCTGTTTCAGGTTGCCCACCATGCTGGAGGCGAGAGACGCCTGGTTGTGGGCCGTGGCAATCTGGTCGGCCGGCGCACTGCGCGCCAGCAACACCTTGACGATCTGGTTGTACTGTTCCTGCAGGTTGGGCATGCGACTGGCATCACCCAGCGACGCCAGTACCTGGTACAGCGCCTGCACGGTTTTTTCGCTCTTGAGAATCACGTCGGTGTTCTTGCCGACACGTGTCCATACCTGGTTGACGCCGATAATCTCGGCGCTGGCGTTCTCCGGTGCCGGGGGCAGGTCTTCATCGGGATTGCCATTCTGCAGGCGGTCCAGTTCCTGCTGAAACTCGGTGCGGGAACTGCGCAACAGGGAATAGGCCGAAGCGGTACCACTGGCCGCTTCCGTGGCGTTCTTGGCAATCCGCTGCGACAGCACCCGCAATTCACCGGCGATGGCGATGTACTTCTTGTCGTACGAGCTTTCACGACTGACGACAAACGAAATCACAATGAGTGCCAGCAGGGAAATAATCAGCAGCACTGCACCCAGTATCAGGCGTGCCGAGCGAACGTCGCCAAGCACACTCACACGATTATCAGCCATGGTATTGCTCCCACCCTGGTTCCAAGCCGGTATTCATCAAAGCCGGGCAACCGCCCGCACATCCCATCACTGCAAAGCGGAGGCGGTTTCCAGCGCCACCTCCTGAAAAGCGTCCTGGGCAATCAGGGCCCGCAGATTCAATATGGTCCATTCTTCATCGCCCTTGCGAAAACTGCCACGTACAAAAGGAAAGATGGTTTCCGGGACATCCCGGACCTGGCGGCTGAAAGTGCCTTCGGACAGGCGCTGCATACCGTGCACGGCATCCACCAGCAAGCCGCGTGTCAGCTCTTCCTCTTCAACGACCAGGATGCGGCAGCGCGACGAAGCCTGGCTGGGATGGCGCAGCAGGAAGCGCCCCAGGTCCAGCACCGGCGTCAGTCCGCCACGGATGTTGGCAATACCCACCACCCAGTTCCGGGTTTTGGGCAGGCGCGTGATCTTCGGAATTTTCATGGTTTCCGCGATTTCGCCCAGCGGCGACACGTACAGTTTGTTGCCGAGGGAAAATCCAACGCCGCTCCAAATGTCCTGCACTTCCCGCTGCTGGGGCAGACCCTTGGCATTCAGCAGGCTGAGTTCCTGGATCTTGAGCAGAAGGGCGAACGGATCCTGGGTACTCATGACTGATTACGGCATTTCAGGAGGCACTGCCTGCCAGCAGGCTTTTGATGGTATCCATCAATACGTTTTCATCGACCGGCTTGACGAGGTAGCCCTTTGCACCCTGGCGGCTGCCCCAGACACGGTCGGTTTCCTGGTCCTTGGAAGTGACAATCACCACCGGGATATGGCTGGTTTCAGGTGTTTTACTTAACTGGCGCGTCGCCTGAAAGCCGTTCAGGCCGGGCATGACCACGTCCATCAGGACGATGTCCGGGAGTTTCTCGCGGGCCTGCACGACGCCGTCCGCGCCATTGCCAGCCTCGAATACCTGGTGTCCGTGCTTTTCCAGCATCTTGCGAAACTTGTGAATTTCTGTGGGGGAATCATCCACCACCAGGACTTTCGCCATTAGCCCCTCTCCCTGTCTGCGCTGCCGAAGCGGCTGCATGCTTGCATGTGTATCAACTCTCTGCCCGCGCCGATCATGCGGCCGGCTTGATATGCTGACGAATGGTGCCCAGCAGTTCATCCTTGCTGAACGGCTTGGTCAGGTACTCGTCAGAACCGACGATCCGACCCTTCGCCTTGTCAAACAGGCCATCCTTGCTCGACAGCATGATCACCGGCGTGGATTTGAATGTCGCATTGTTCTTGATCAGGGCGCAGGTCTGGTAGCCGTCCAGCCGCGGCATCATGATGTCCACGAAAATGATGTCCGGCTTGTGATCGGCAATCTTCGCCAGGGCATCAAAACCATCCGTTGCCGTGATCACCTCGCAACCCGATTTCTTGAGCAGAGTCTCTGCGGTACGGCGTATGGTCTTGCTGTCATCAATGACCATGACCTTCAGATTGGCAAAATTATCATCCATCAATCATGTATTCCGAACTTGAACGCCCGTTCGGGCATAATCCGGCTCAGCCGGTGTTGCTGCGCCGCCCTCATGTAGCCGGGCATTGTCCCACAACTGCCATGTTGCGGCGACAGCGACCCGCGCCCGAGGCGCCGCAATTGCACGAGCTACTAGAATAGTACAGTCGCAGGAAAGGATCGCAGGAATGACAATTCAACTCGGTGTGGTCATGGATCCGATCGACCGCATCAACTACCACAAGGACACCAGCCTGGTGCTGCTGCTGGAGGCCGCCCGGCGCGGCTGGCAGTTGCACTACATGGAGCCCGCCGATCTGTACCTGCACCTGGGGCTGCCGCGGGCCAGGATGCGGCCGCTCTCGGTACAGGCTGATGAACAGGGCTGGAGTACGCTGGGCAAAGCGCAGGACCGGCCACTCGGCGACCTGGATGTCATCCTCATGCGCAAGGATCCGCCGGTCGACAGCCATTTCATCTACATATCCATGATGCTCGAGATGGCCGAGCAGCAGGGCACCCTGGTGATCAACCGGCCACGCGCCCTGATCGAGCGGAACGAAAAACTGTTTGCCCTGAAATTTCCGGACCTGGTGCCACCGAGCCTGGTCAGCTGTGACCTGCGCCGGCTTGGCCAGTTCATCGATGAACACGGCGATATCATCCTGAAGCCGCTGGACGGAATGGGGGGGGTGTCGATCTTCCGGGTGCGTGCCGATGACCCGAATCGCAACGTCATCCTGGAAACCCTCACTGCGAACGGGCGCCAACTGACCATGGCGCAGGTGTTTCTGCCGGAGATCAGCGCCGGTGACAAGCGGGTGCTGATGATAGATGGCGAACCGCTGCCCTGGGGCCTTGCCCGTATCCCGCGCAAGGGGGAAACCCGCGGCAACCTGGCGGCTGGCGGCACCGGCCAGGGCTTTGAACTGGGTGACGCTGAACGCCACATCTGCGCAGCCGTGGGGCCGACCCTGCGGGCCGAAGGCATCTACCTGGCCGGGCTGGATATCATCGGCAACCGCCTGACCGAGATCAACATCACCAGCCCGACCTGCGTACAGGAGATCAATCGCGCGTTCTCGGTGCGTCTCGAAGAGCAGATTCTTGAAGGCATCGCCGCGCGACTGGCGTGATACGAACAGGGCAGGCCGTCACCGGCGCAGCGCCTGCGATATAATGCCGATCCGCCCCCTCCCAGACAGTACGCGACAGAATGATCGACGCTGAACCGGCGCTAGCACCAACCGTCACTGCCACTGACCGGCTCAGTTTCACGGTCTTCCTGGCATCGGTGATTCACGTGGCGCTGATCACCGGCATCGGCTTTGCCATGCCGGATCCTGCCGAAACGCCACGCTCGCTGGAAATCATCATCGCGCAGCGGGACCAGGAAAAAGAACCGGATGAAGCGGACTTTCTCGCCCAGTCCAACCAGCAGGGCAGCGGCACCCTGGAAGAAAAACGCACACCCACCACCGACCAGGTTGCGGAATACCAGGACGCCGAGGTGCAGGAAACTGTCACCCCGGAAGCCCCGCCGGCGGCGCAGCCCGAACCCCAGCCGAATCCGGAAGTGCTCGCCGCACCACGACCGGCCGCAGACCGGCTGGCCATCAGCCAGAGTAAGGAAGAACAGCGGGAAACCGACGCACTGGATGCCCAGGCAATGTTGCAGCGCAGCCTGGAAATCGCCAGCCTGGAAGCGCGTTTTGAGGTACAGCGCCAGGAATATGCGCGCAATCCGAAAATCCTGCGCCTGACCTCTGCCAGCACGCGCAAGACCCGTGACGCCTGGTACCTGGAAGCCTGGCGGCGCAAGGTCGAGATGGTTGGCAACCTCAATTACCCGGAGGAAGCGCGCCGCAATCGCATCTACGGCAGCCTGCGCCTGATGGTGTCATTGCTGCCGGATGGCCACGTCAAGGACATCAGCGTGCTGGAGTCCTCGGGACACCGGGTACTGGACGATGCCGCCATCCGTATCGTACGCCTTGCCCAACCGTTCGCGCCGTTCCCAAAGGACATGCGCGAAGAGGCCGATATCCTGGAGATCATCCGCACCTGGAAGTTCAGTCGCACGCTCAGCAGCTTTTGAAGACGCCAGGACGCCGCCCAGCAGCGGCCGGCGAGTTGCTGTAGCGGTGCAGAACAACAATACTGATTCCAGAGGGTGTGATATGGACAGTCTTCGTGACCATTTCCTGCTGGCGATGCCAGGGCTGCGCGATAATAACTTCTCGCACACGCTCACCTACATCTGTGAGCACAATGCGGACGGTGCCCTGGGTATCGTCATCAACCAGCCACTGGACCTGACACTGGCCGACCTGCTGCTCAACCTGACCGATGACCCCGAATCCGGGGCCGACGCGCCGGACCTGACCGTCATGTTTGGCGGACCGGTGCAGGAAGACCGTGGTTTCATCCTGCATACCCCCGGCGATGAGTGGGAACACAACCTGCATGTTTCCAGCCACGTCGCGCTCAGCACCTCGCGGGAAGTGCTGCTCGCGATCGCGCACCGCCGCGGTCCGCGTAACAGCCTGATCGCACTCGGCTATGCCGGCTGGGGCGCCGGCCAGCTGGAAGCAGAAATGGCCAGCAATTCCTGGCTTTCGAGCCCGGCCGACAGCGACATCAT
>JBFJWR010000127.1:0-8032 GCA_041623535.1 Pseudomonadales bacterium | reverse complement strand
GGGATACGCCGGGCTCGTGCATGGTCACACCCATCAACTGCTGGGCCACTTCCATCGTAATCTTGTTGTGCGTGATCACGATAAACTGAACTTTCTCCGCCATGGCTTCCACCAGTGCGGCAAAACGCCCCACGTTTGCATCGTCGAGGGGTGCATCCACCTCGTCCAGCATGCAGAACGGGGCGGGGTTCAGGTTGAAAATGGAAAAAACCAGCGCAATGGCAGTCAGGGCTTTTTCGCCACCCGACAACTGCGAAAGATGCTGGTTTTTCTTGCCCGGCGTCTGCGCCCGCACCTGCACACCGGTATCGAGCAGATCTTCACCGGTCATTTCCAGGAAGGCCTGTCCGCCACCGAACACGCGCGGAAACAGTTCTTTCAGTTCAGAATTCACTTTCTCAAAGGTTTCACGGAACAACTCGCGGGTCTCGCGATCGATCTTGCGGATCGCCCGCTCCAGCGTGTCCAGTGCCTCGGTAAGGTCGGCATGCTGATCGTCCAGATAGCCCTTGCGCTCGGACTGCGCCTGGAACTCTTCAATGGCTGCCAGGTTGATGGGCCCCAGGCGCTCGATACGTCGCTGCACTGTTTCCAGCGCGTTGCCGCAGGTTTCCACGGTATCTTCAGCAACCAGGGTCTGCTGCAGTTCGGCCAGGTCCTGCTGCATCTCGGCGACCTGTTCGAGCAGGTTTTCCTGCTGTACTTCCAGTCCGCGTTTCTGAATCCGCAGGTTTTCCAGTGACTCACTGATCTGGCTGACTTCGCTTTCAATGCCACCGCGATTCTGTTCGCGCTCGCGGATCGCCCGCTCCAGTTCGGCGACCCGGTCCCGGGCAGTCGACAGGCGGGATTCCAGTTCCACTTTCTGTTCCAGCAGGGCCTGCAGCGACTCCTGCAGAGCGGGTATCGGTTCTGCAACCGTCTCACTTTGCCCGAGCAGCATCTGTTCGCGCTGCGTGAGTTGCTCAATCTGGCTGGTCAGACGCTGCGCCGCCTGGTGCAGTGATTCCTGCCGGGTGCGCAGTGACTGCGAACGCATTTCCAGCTGATGTGCGGCATCCGCATCGGCGCGCGCAACCTGGCGTGCGGCGTCCAGTGCACTGCGTATGGCATCGCGCCGGCCGGACAGGTTTTCCTGCTCGCCGCGATCGCTTTCGATGGATTCGAGGGCGGCATCCCAGGCCTTGCGCGAGGTACTCAGCGCGGCCTGTTCTTCCTCGTGCTGCTCGTGACACTCGGACAGTTCGGCGGTCAGGCGCGCGAGGCGCTTGTCGGTCTGTTCCTTGCGTGCCTGTATGGCGCTGGCCCGGGAGCGCACATCGGCCAGCGTACGGTTCAACTGGTTGGTTTCGTCCTGCCAGCGATCGCGCTCGGATTCCAGGGTTTTCAGGTCGGACTGCAGCGCTTCACATTGCGCGCGGGCATTTGCCACGCGCTGTTCGCAGGCCTCGATACCGGCCCGCAACTCGACCAGCTCCTGCTGCCGCGCCAGCACCCCGGCTTCGGCATCCGCGCTGCCCGGTGCCCGCAGCCAGTCTGCGCCCAGCCACAGGCCATCGGGGGTGACCACCGACTCGCCTGCACCCAGTTTTCCGCGCATCGCCAGCGCAGAGGCCGTGTCTTCCGCGAGATGCACGCCATTGAGCAGTCCGCCGGGATTCCAGTCACCCGTCACACACGCTGCCAGCGTGCCGGGTTGCGCGGCAGCTGCCAGCTTTTTCTGTACCAGCAGAATTTCCATGTCGGCGGCCTGTGCCGCGCTAGCGAGATCGCCTTCCACCGCATCCGTACAGACGGCCTGCAACCAACCACCCAACACGGTTTCCACGGCGGTGGCCCAGCGCGCCTCGACCTGTAACTGTTCACCCAGTCGCGCCGCCTGATCGAGACCGCGTTCCTGCAACCACTCACCCAGTGCGGTCGAACGGCGACCCAGCGCCTGTGCCTGCAGTTCTTCCAGCGAGCCCAGCCGGCCCATCAGGCCACTCAGTTCCGTACGTTCACGTTCCAGGGCCGCGTCGGCGTCGCGGATCTGCTCACGCAGCGCACCAATCCGCTGCACGGCTTCCTGACCGGAACGGATCCTGGAGGCCGTTTCAGCTTCCAGTTCCTGCACCCGGCTACCGAGTTGCGCCAGTTCAGCCGCCGGCCCCTGTGTATCGATACCCTGTTGTTCGGTTTCCAGCCTGGCAAGCCGATCGCGCAACTGGTCAATGCTGCGCTCATGATGACGAATACGGGATTGTTCGACTTCGGCCTGCCGGCGCGGCTCTTCCGCGCGCTTGACGAAGGCATCCCATTCAGCCTGCCAGCCGTGCATGGTCTGCTCGGCCTCTTCCAACTGCCGGTCACTGGTCTGCCGACGAGCCGCGGTGCTTTCGAGCTCCGGCGCCAGCGCGGCAAGATCGCGTTCCAGTTCTGCATGTTGTTCGCGGTCTACCTGCAGATGCGCCTCTGCCTCCTGGCGGCTGGAGCGGGTCTGCTGCAGATCCTGCTGCAGTTGCCCGACCCGTTGCTCGGCATGACGGATTTCCTGTTCGCGCTCGGAAATGGCGGCAGAGGATTCAAAAAACTCGCCCTGCAACTGGTTCGCACCGGCGCTGGCTTCTGTCAGGCGCTCGCGGTAGATCTCGAGGTCGCGTTCCAGTTCAGTGCGCCGGGCCTGCACCGCTTCGCGGGCGACTTCCTGGTCACGCAGCTGACCGCCCAGGCCTTCCAGTTGTTCTTCCAGGGATCGCCAGCGTAATGCGGCCACGCGCCCCTTGAGGTCGCGCTCTTCGTGGCGCAGCGTGCGGTATTTTTCGGCTGCTTCGGACTGCCGCTTGAGGGTACGCAACTGGCGCTCGAGTTCATCGCGGATGTCGTCCAGGCGTTCAAGGTTTTCGCGCGTGTGGCGAATGCGGGTCTCGGTTTCGCGGCGGCGTTCCTTGTACTTGGAAATGCCGGCCGCTTCCTCGAGATAAACGCGCAGTTCTTCCGGACGCGCCTCGATCAGGCGCGAAATCATGCCCTGCTCGATGATGCTGTAACTGCGCGGGCCCAGGCCGGTGCCAAGGAACACATCGGAGATGTCCTTGCGCCGACAGCGACTGCCGTTCAGAAAATATTGCGACTGCCCGTCGCGCGTCAGTTTGCGCTTGACCGCGATCTCGGCATAGCCGGAGTACTCGCCACCCAGTTTGCCATCCTGGTTGTCGAACAGCAGTTCCACGCTGGCCTGCCCGACCGGGGCACGCCCGTTGCTGCCGCTGAAAATCACGTCGGTGGCATTGGCGCCCCGCAACTGCTTGGCCGAGGACTCGCCCATCACCCAGCGCACGGCATCGATGACGTTGGATTTGCCACAGCCGTTGGGACCAACGATCGCGCTCAGTTCGCGCGGGAAGGCAATATGCGTGGAATCAACGAAGGACTTGAAGCCGGCCAGTTTGATGGATTTCAGGCGCATCGGTTACAACATCCCTGCATGTACGTCAGTGTGCCCGCCATACGATCTGATGATCGCATCACAAGGCCGCGCTGATTTCGTTTGAATGATGGGAGCCCCCTCCGACGGAGCGATCCTTCGTTCCGCCTCATGGGAGAAACAGTCTACCCGAATTGGCTGAAATCGAATACCGCTGAACCGCACTTACTCGCCCAGGGCTTCCAGGGCCAGGTCGCGGTGATACACGCAAAAATCGTGCATGGTCTCCTCGATCCGGCTGGCCTCCCGGTTCAGCATGCCATCGAGCATCCCCCCGAAGAAACTCAGGCTGCGGGCCAGATCGCCGGGCCGGGCATGCAGCGCCTGGTAGTGCACCCGGCTGATGGCTGGCGCCAGGTCTTCCAGCGTTTCCTGCAGGAACACGTTCTGTACCAGCGCATAGCCCAGTCGCGGGAACTCGGTGCTGGCCTCGAAATAGGCCTCGGTCTGCTCCAGCAGCACGTACTCACGCATGGTATTGAAGAGATCGATGAAGGGCTCCATGTCGTCCTCTTCCCACACTGCCGCGACCTTGATGGCCAGCAGGGTGTACATGGATTCCACCATTTCGTAGAGGGCATCGACGTGGTGGCTGGACAACTCACTGACGACGGCGCCACGCCGGGCAATGATTTCAATCAGGTGCCGCCGCTCCAGGATCAGCAGTGCCTCGCGCACCGATCCGCGGCTGACACCGAGTTCGCCGGCAATACGCAGTTCCTGCACCCGTTCGCGGGGCGCCATGTTTCCACAGATAATCTGGTCGGCAAGATGCTGCGCGATCCGCTCGGAAAGGCTTTCCGAGGGTTTAAACGACATCGGTTGCAGCGCTGAACTCATTCGATTCCGTCCGGAGGGGCTCGGGTACATCACGTTCGTTGGCCTGGACGCTCTCTGGCGCACCTTGGCCAGCATTCTGTCACAGAATTGTGAAGGCGGGAAACTGTTGCTTCCAGAACGAAAGTCGTGTGGGTTTTCGCCCGGCAAGCTGGCAGTGCCGGGGCAGGAAGGGACTCAGATTGGTGGCAATACCGGGCCCGCCAGGGGCCCCGAAAAGGGCCTCAGGGGACTTTCTCACTGACCAGTAAACGCACGTCCCCGGTTCCGTCCGGCAGCCTGACCACCGCCACGGCAGACTGAAAATCACCACTTTGCGGGACCGCCTGGCCGCTGCGCGAGATGCGCGCCAGCACATCCACCTGTTCGGCATCCGAAAGCTGCGCCGCCGGGGTCATGGCACGGCTGTCGTCCAGGATGACAGTGGCCGGGAGTTCGCTGACCTGCAGCCGCACAGCGGCCAGCGGCATTCTTGAACCGCCAGTACGCCGGGCGAAGACGAATACCGCCTCATCACCACTTAACGAGGCACGTACTTCGGCAGACACGTCGACCGCGACCCGCAGCGCCACGCCCTCCGGCTCAGCCGCCGGCGGCAATCCCATGCGCTCCCGGGCCTGGGAGATTCCGGCGCGCAACGCCCGCTGGCCGGCCGGATCAGCGGTCGCCCGCAATGCCTGCTGCCAGTAGCGCTCCGCAGCGGCGTAATCCTGGTGATTGAAAGCACCCATGCCCAGCAGACCCAGCGCCATCTGGTTACCGGGGTCCAGTGCCACCACGCGGCGCAGGATATCTGCCGTTTCAGGGCCCAGCACCCGCCCGGAAGCCGCATAACGCGCCTGGGCATACTCGGCGAGTAACTGCGGTGCATCCGGTGCGTCGCTCACCAGGCGAGAATAGGCCTGCACAGCTTCCGGAAAGCGCCCCAGTTCCATCTGCGTGCGTGCCAGCAGATAGCGGGCCTGCACCTGCGCCGGCTCGCGTTCCAGCTTGGCTTCCAGGTCACTGACCAGTCGCCCCAGTTGCTGCATGCGCAGCGCAGGGTCGGATTCGGCGCTGATCGCTGCCATGCGCTGGGTCAGTTGCCAGTCCCGTGCCGCACCCAGCCGGTCATACATCTGCCAGGCGGCCAGCGGTACGCATACCGACAGCACCACGGGAACCAACCAGGCCCGCCAGCCCTTGACGCTGCCGGCAGGGACTGTCGGTGACGGCCCGGCATCTTCAGCGTCCAGCAACAGCGTACGATCCAGTTCGGCCTGCAGTCGTGCGGCGTAATCCGCTTCCAACTGGCCTTCCGCCAACTGGGCCTGCAGTTCGTCGATGCGTTCCTGGTGAATGTACAGGTTCTCGCTACGCGCTCCCGGCGGCTCCTTGGCCCGTCGCAGCATCACCAGTGGCACCCAGAGCGTCAGCAGGGCCAGTACTGCCAGCGCCACGGCGCCACTCCAGAAGGCGCTCATTGGGCATCTCCGTCATTGCGGGTGAGCGCCTGCAGGCGTTGCCGTTCCGCTTCGCTCAATGCCGTGGAATCCTGCTCCGCACGCGCCCCGCGACCAGCGCGCACCACGATAATGGCGATGCCGATCAGCAGGCAGAGCCCGGGAATGATCCATAGCAGCAGGTTCACGCCACGGGCGCGGGGTTCATAAAGCACGAACTCGCCGTAGCGCTGGACCATGAAATCAACAATCTCGGCATTGCTGCGCCCTTCCTGCAGCAGGCGCACGATCTCGGCACGCAGATCGGCGGCCACCGGCGCATTGGAATCGGCAATATTCTGGTTCTGGCATTTCGGGCAACGCAGTTCCCAGGTCAGCTCACGGAAACGTTCCTGCTGTTCAGGCTCCTGCAAGCCGGAAACATTCTCTTCAGCGCCGGCAGGGCCCGTGACCACGCACAGGAACAACAACCAGGGCCGCAAAGCGCGCAGCAAGCGGGTCAGCAACTTCGGTTCTATGGAGGCGCAGCCAGGAATATGCATCAGGCGCCCTTCCCTGCGAGTTCCGCCAGCAGCGGTGCCAGCACCTCGGACCAGACGCGATCATCCACCACGCCGACGTGCCGATAGCGGATCATACCCTGGGCATCGACCACGTAGGTCTCCGGCGCCCCGTACACACCGAGGTCGAGTCCGAGACGTCCATGACGGTCGACGATCACCTTCCGATAGGGATCCTGGTACTTCTGCAGCCAGTCACGCGCCGCGGCCGGGTCATCCTTGTAGTTCACGCCATACACCGGCACGCCGTGCTCTCTGGCAATGCGCATCAGGTAGGGATGTTCCACCCGGCAGGCCGCACACCAGGTCGCCCAGACATTCACCAGCGACGGCTCACCGCGCAGTACGGCGTCAGTAAGCGTCGCATCAGGTTGCAACAGGTCCGGCAGTGAAAAGGCCGGGAACGGTTTGCCAATCAGGGCCGATGGCAGGTGCGCCGGGTCCTTGCCCAACCCGCTGTAAAGCAGGCCCGCCAGCGAGAAAAAGATCAGCAGCGGAATCAATGCCACCCAGCGCTTCATGAGGCCACCCCGGCAGTCCCCGGTGCGCTGGACCGTTCACTGGCCGGCAGTCGGTGCCGGTAGCGACGATCGAGAATGGCGCAGATGCCACCCAGTGCCATCAGCAGGCCACCGATCCACAGCCAGCGAACAAACGGTTTGACGTGCACGCGCACCGCCCAGGCTCCCTCATCCAGGGGCTCGCCCAGAGCCACGAACAGGTCGCGGGTAAAACCGCTGTCGATCGCAGCCTCGGTCATTACCGACTGCTGCACCGGGTAGGAACGTTTTTCCGGGTGCAGTTCCAGCAACAGGTCGCTGCCCCTGAATACCTGGATCTGCCCGCGGTCGGCCGTGTAATTGGCACCCTGGTGTTCGTGCGTGCCCTGGAAGACGAACCGGTAACCGGACACCGCGAGTTCATCGCCGGGTTCCATGCGCACGTCTTTCTCGATGGTGTATACCGACGTCAGGATTGCGCCGGTCATGGTCATGGCAAAACCCGTGTGCGCCAGCAGCATGCCCTGGAATGCCAGGCCTTGCTTGAAAAACGCGCGGACCGGATGGTCGCGATGTCCGAACTGCTTGATGCACAGGGTGATCGAAGCCGACACGACCCAGGTGGCCAGGCCCACCGTGACCGCCACACCCGGGTGAAAACTCCCGGCATAGAGCAGCGGGAACGCAATTCCGCAGACCAGCGCACAGACGGCAGGCCAGCGCAGCCAGCGCCGCAACAGGCTGGCCGGGGTTTTCTTCCAGCGCATGAACGGACCGATGGCGAGGAATATCGCCAGCAGGCCCATCAAGGGCACAAACATGGCATTGAAGTACGGCGGACCCACCGAAATCTTGTTGCCATTCACCATCTCAACGGCGAGCGGAAACAGGGTGCCGAGCAGGACGGTGATTGCCGCAACGAACAGCAGGACGTTGTTCACCAGCAACAGGGACTCGCGCGACATCAGACCGAACTGCGCAACACCACGCACCTGCGGCACACGAATCGCGTAGAGGGTCAGCGAGCCACCGACGACGATCGCCAGCAGTGCGAGGATGAACACACCACGTTCCGGGTCACTGGCGAACGCATGCACCGAAGTCAGCACACCGGAACGCACCAGGAAGGTACCCAGCAGGCTCAGCGAAAATGCGAAGATTGCCAGCAGCACGGTCCAACTCTTGAACGCACCACGCTTCTCGGTCACCGCCAGCGAATGCACCAGT